>PLNZ01000396.1 GCA_003142915.1 Ignavibacteriales bacterium
GTTATTGCGCAATCTATTTTATTGGTATTATGTACAATTTATTTTTAATTTGGACAGAAATGAGCGATTATGAACCATTAGTAAAACAAAATATTAATTGCCTAATAGCAATCGATAATATGAAATATTTTTTAAAATTATTCCTAATGATGTTTTATATCACTATTTTTCATAAGTGTTTTTATTGCAATTATTGAATAAATTGAGTTTTAATGGTGGACACCTACATAACCGCTTCTAACCGGAGGCAAAATTGAAAAATCAAACAGATAAGCCTGATTACGAAAAATTAGTTGAAGAAATAACCGGGCAAAATTCTTCTATTTGCTACCAATGCGGGAAATGCTCCGCAGGATGCCCTGTGAGAGAGTTTACATCCACTCCGCCTAACAGGGTTGTAAGATATTTTCAACTCGGTATGTATGAGAAAGCCTTAAGCTCTCCTACTATTTGGCTGTGTGCCGGCTGTATGACTTGCACCAGCCGGTGTCCGAAAAATTTTAAACTCTCAAATTTTATGGATGCCCTTAGAGAGATTTCAATTAAAGAGGGATTTCAATCCAGCGATAAAAAATCAGTCGCATTTCATGAAACGTTTTTAAACCAGGTTAAAAAGTTCGGCAGAGCTTTTGAATTTGGCTTTATTAGAGATTACAAATTAAAAACAGGACAATTTTTCCAGGATATGGATGTTGCCCCGTCAATGTTTATGAAAGGAAAAATAGGGTTGTTCCCTCACAAGGTAAAAGGAAAAGAAAAGATCCAAAAGATCTTTAACAATATAAAATAGGAACAATAATGAACTACGGTTATTTTCCCGGCTGTTCTCTTACGGGAACTGCAAAGGAGTTTGACTCATCCGTTCGGGTAGTGCTTTCCAAATTCAATATACAGTTTGATGAAATAAATGATTGGTCATGCTGCGGAGCTTCATCGGCTCATGCAACCAGCCATTTGCTTTCCGTAGCGCTGCCTGCAAAAAATTTGTTTTTGGCAAAACAACAGGGATTTGAAAAAATCTTTGCTCCCTGTGCAGCCTGCTTTAACAAACTAATTTTATCAAAGCACGAAATTGATTCCAATAAAAATATAAGATCGAAAATTGAGGATCTGCTCGAAGAGAAATATTCTTCATCACCCGAAATCTTAAACATAGTGCAGCTTTTCCACAATATTGGTCTTAAGGAAATTACTGCACAGAAGCAGGTTGATTTAAGCGGTCTTAAAGCCGCATGTTATTATGGGTGCCTTTTGGTAAGGCCAAATGATATTGATAGCACGGATGATACTGAAGAACCAAAAATGATGGAAGAAGTCGTTTCAGCCGCAGGCGCAAAAACAGTTAAATGGAATTTCAAAACAGAATGCTGCGGGGCTTCACATTCTATAGCTCATACGGATATTGTTGAGAAACTTTCAAAAAAAATTATTGATGACGCTGAAAAAAACGGCGCTGATTTAATTATTGTTGCCTGTCCTATGTGTCATTCAAACCTTGACATGCGTCAGTTGAATATAAAGAAACATAACCCGGAACTTAAACTAATCCCGGTTTTATACTTAACACAGCTTGTTGGTTTAGCATTAGGAATTGAAGAAAAAAAACTCGGTTTGAATTTGCATTTTATTGATCCAATGCCTTTACTCAAGTCGAAGTTGAAAATAGAGGCTGCCGTATGAAGATAGGAGTTTTTATTTGTCATTGCGGCGAGAATATAGGCAAAACAGTTGACTGCCCAAAAGTAGCCCATGAAAGCGCTTTGATGCCGGGAGTGGTTTATGCTGAAGATTATAAATATATGTGCTCCGACCCGGGGCAAAATTTGATTAAGCAGGCTATAAAGGAAAAAGGGCTTGATGCGGTTGTTGTCGGCTCCTGCTCCCCTCACATGCACGAAATAACTTTCAGAAAGGCTTGCAGTTCGGCAGGAGTAAATCCATTTATGGTAGAGATTGCAAACCTGCGCGAACATTGCTCATGGATTCATAATGATATAAATTCTGCAACATCTAAAGCAATTGACCTTATCCGTATTGCCGTTGAAAAAGTAAAATTCAACGAACCGCTTGTTCCAATCCGCGTTCCTGTTACTAAGAAAGCTCTTGTAATAGGAGGAGGCATTTCGGGTATTCAGGCGGCGCTTGATATTGCCGGCGCCGGCTACCAGGTTATACTGGTTGAAAAAGAGCCTTCTATAGGCGGACACATGAGCCAGCTATCCGAGACTTTTCCTACGCTCGATTGTTCACAGTGTATTTTAACTCCCAGAATGGTTGAAGTCTACCAGCACCCAAATATAAAGCTAATGACTTATTCTGAAGTTGAAAACGTTGACGGCTTTATAGGAAATTTCAAGGTTACCATTAGAAAAAAAGCACGCCATGTTAATGAAGAACTTTGTACCGGATGCGGAGACTGCATCCAAAAATGTCCTATAAAGAAAAACGCTTCAAGCGAATTTGATGAAGGATTAGCTAAACGTCCTGCAATTTATGTCCCCTTCCCCCAGGCTGTTCCCAATATCCCTGTAATTGATACTTCAGTATGTACATATTTCAAATCGGGTAAATGCCAGATGTGCGTAAAAGTTTGCGGGCGAGGAGCAATTGACTTTAAGCAGGAAGACAGGCTTGTTGAAGAAGAAGTAGGCGCTATTATTGTTGCAACAGGCTATAAACTTTATTCAATAAATAAAAAGCCCGAAGACAGCATATATAAGGGATATGGAGAATATGGATATGGACAGTATAAAGATGTAGTGAACGGACTTCAGTTTGAAAGGCTTGCAAGCGCTTCCGGGCCTACCGCCGGAGAAATATTAAGGCCTTCAGATAAAAAGACGCCTAAAAAAATTGTCTTTATCCAGTGTGTCGGCTCAAGAGATGAATCAAAAGGATTTTCATATTGCAGTAAAATATGCTGTATGTATACCGCAAAGCATGCAATGCTATATAAACATAAAGTACATGACGGCGAAGCTTATGTTTTTTACATGGATATACGCGCAGGCGGGAAAATGTATGAAGAGTTCGTAAGAAGGGCAATTGAAGAAGACGGCGTTAAGTATGTACGCGGACGCGTTTCAAGAATTTATGAAGACGACGGTAAATTAATTGTAAAAGGTGAAGATACAATTGCAGGTGAAGCTGTTGAAATTGACGCCGATATGGTAGTACTTGCAACTGCAATGATTCCCCAAGAGAACGCTTCACAGCTTGCACAACTTCTCAGTATTCCTTACGACAAGCATGGCTTCCTGCAGGAAGTCCATCCGAAGTTAAGGCCTGTAGAAACAAGTACCGGGGGGATTTTCCTTGCGGGCGCATGTCATTCCCCGAGAGACATTCCCGAATCGGTTGCTATGGCTTCTGCTGCGGCTGCAAAGACGCTTGTACTTTTTGGCTCCGATGTTCTTGAACGCGAGCCGGTTGTTGCAAAAGTAAATGAAACAACCTGCGCCGGATGCTTTTATTGCCAGAAAGTTTGCGCATACAATGCAATTGAAAGAAAAGTTCTTAAAGACAGAAACGGCAATTTCATAAAGGAAGTTGCTTACGTTAATTCAAGTCTTTGCCAGGGCTGCGGTACCTGCAATGCAACGTGCCCTTCTAAATCGGTAGAATTAATTGGATTTAAAGACGATCAAATATTTGCGGAAATTTTAGCTTTAGCCGAGGTGTAACGTGGAAGATAAAAGTTGGGAACCAAAAGTAGTAGCGTTTGTTTGTAACTGGTGCACTTACACCGGTGCAGACCTTGCCGGAACGTCAAGGATGAAGCAGCAAAGTAATGCGCGTTTGATAAGAGTCCCTTGTACCGGGAGGATTGATCCCCTGTTCATTATAAAAGCTTTTGAGGGNNAACAGCGGTAACTTCCATGCACGCCGCAGATGGATTTTCTTTAAAGAACTATTAGACTTTGTAGGAATTGATTCCAAGCGTTTATATTTCTCATGGGTATCCGCTTCAGAAGGTAAAAAATGGGTTGACATTGTAAACGGTGTTATCGATTCCGTAAAAAGCGAGGGACCCTTTTTAAAATATAAAAACCTTACTAAAGAAATTGAGCTCAATGTTGAATAAAAGAATGATCTTATGGCATTTAATCCACAGCGATGATTTTATTTTAGGAGCCTTTCTCAAATGAATGATTTAATTGAGTTATCAAAAGAACTGCTTTCATCCGGGAAGGTTTCGCTTATTCTCGGATATACAGAAGATAGAATAACAAAGCGCATAAAACCGGTGATTATAAGGAAGCCGGAAGAATCCGAAAAGCTTGTATTCAATCATTATTCGGTTAACAATCTTGCGGTCTATCTTAAAAATTTAAAAAAACTTACTCAAGGTAAAATCGGGATTGTTGCAAAAGGATGTGATATAAGAGCTATTACTGCTTTGATACAGGAAAATCAGATTAAACGCGAAGATGTTTTCATCATCGGGGCAAACTGTAACAGTGTTGTGCTTAATTATAATGATAAATGGTCTCCGGAGACATCGCAAAGCAAATGCCGTGCTTGCCAGCTTAGAGAGCCTAATATATATGATGCATTAATCGGCAAACTGGAAGATATAACATTCCCTCCTTCAGAAAAGCTTGCATTTATTCAAAAGTTCGGAACAATGACTGCTGAAGAAAAATGGAATTTTTGGGAAGAACAATTAAGCAAATGTATAAAATGCTATGCCTGCCGTCAGGTCTGCCCGCTATGCTATTGCGAACAATGTGTGGCAGAAAAATCAATGCCCTCATGGATTGACAGCAGCGCCACAACACGCGGAAATTTTGCATGGAATTTAATAAGAGCATTCCACCAAAGCGGAAGATGTATCGGCTGCAACGAATGTGAAAGAGCCTGCCCTATGGATATACCGCTTTCACTGCTTAATGTTAAAATGGGAATGATTGCAGGAGCCAAATTTAATTACCAGCATGGAATGAGCGCAGACGCTCCGACTTTAGTCGGCAATTTTAATACTGACGATAAAGAAGACTTTATAATGTAGAAGAGAAATTTTATGGAACTATATATTTTATCTGTAGATAATCTAAAAAAGCTTTCTGAAGAACTGATAAAGCAAAATTGGGATTTAATTTCTCCGTCGGAAGACGGCGCCGGTTATCAAAAAGTTGTTAACTCTGATAAAATCTCTCTTAATAGCAAAGCAGCCCCGACGAAAATTTCATTCAAAGAATATTTCTTCCCGAAGAGTGAGGCTTTATTTTACTTTAAACAGAATCAGAATGATGTAGAGCTTTCGGACCCCAAATCAGCGGATACAAAGACTGTTATATTCGGAGCAAAGCCATGCGATGCGGCTTCTTTACCGGCGCTGGAAAAAGTTTTCAATTGGGATTATCACGATGAATTTTTTAACAAGAGAAGAGACAATACAGTTATAATCGGGCTTGCATGTAATTATTCCGATGAATACTGTTTCTGTAATTCAGTCGGTTTAAGCCAGAATTCGGAAAAAGGCTCGGATATTTTTCTAACCGGGCAGAATGACGGTTCTTTTCTTGCAAAAATAGTAACCCAAAAAGGAAAAGATTTTGTTGCGGCGTTCAAAGAGTCCTTTTCCCAAAGTGATGCGGCAGGATTATCACAACCGGCGAGCGATTCCGAATCTCCTAAGAAAGAAGCGCCGGCTCAAGCAAGAAAGTTTGATTATCAAAATATAAAAAACTGGCTGGATAAAAATTTTGCCAACAGTTTCTGGAACACGGCAGGCGAGCTTTGTTTGGGGTGTGCACAATGCGCATTTGTTTGTCCAACCTGTCATTGTTTTGATATTGTTGATGAAAACTGCAGTTTAAATTGCGGAAGAAGGGCTAAGAACTGGGATAGCTGTCAATTTAGTATTTTTACCAAACACACATCCGGACATAATCCCCGCGATAATCAAAATAAAAGATACAGACAGCGTATAATGCATAAGTTCAAATATTATAATGATAAGTTTGAAGAAATTCTATGCACAGGCTGCGGACGATGCTCCCGCGGATGTGAAGCCGGTATTGATATAGCCGGTATTTTGGAAGAGATCGATCAGCTTCCGGAATAACAAATGAAATTTTCCCCATTCGCAGCACGGCTCGGATGTGTTAGTTGAATAAAAGATTTTTCAAGGATTTAAAATGAATATTTACAAACCGGAATTAATGGTCATCAAAGATATTATTGATGAGACGCCCGACGTTAAGACTTTTAAACTTCAATTTAAAAACCCGGAAGTTCAGAAAAACTTTAATTTTAAAGCCGGGCAGTTTGCAGAATACTCCGTTTTCGGTGAAGGCGAATGCACTTTCTGTATAGCCTCCTCCCCTACACGTATGGATTACCTTGAATGCTCATTTAAACAGGCAGGTAAGGTTACTTCGGCTATGAGAAAATTAAATGTCGGCGATATCATCGGACTGCGCGGCCCCTATGGAAACAACTTTCCTATCGAAGATATGACGGGAAAGAACCTTATCTTTATAGCCGGCGGTATCGGGCTGGCTCCAGTACGCTGCATAATTTGGAACGCACTTGACCTGCGCGATCAATTTAAAGATATAACAATTATTTACGGCGCAAGAACAGTTGCCGATCTTGTATACAAACATGAGCTGAGAGAATGGCAGTCGATGAGCGGAATAAAGACTGTTGTTACTGTCGATCCAGGCGGTGAAACTCCTGATTGGAAAGGCGATATTGGTTTTGTACCAACAATTGTAGAAAAGACAGCCCCCATTAGTGAAAACACGGTTGCAATTATTTGCGGCCCTCCCATAATGATAAAGTTTACATTGCCGGTATTAAACAAGCTTGGTTTTAAAGAAGAAAACATTATTACCACTCTGGAAAACAGGATGAAATGCGGACTTGGCAAGTGCGGCAGGTGTAACGTAGGCAGCGTTTACGTTTGCAAAGACGGTCCTGTATTTACCTACAGCCAATTAAAAAATCTACCTGACGAATACTAACAAGAAAGCAATC
>PLNZ01000144.1 GCA_003142915.1 Ignavibacteriales bacterium
ATAATTATAGTTAACATCCACCAGGCCGGTGATGGAAAGAGGATTGGCCGGCGGTGCTGTTGTTGCAGCGGTTGTTGTATCCTTAGTTTGTGCAATTAGCAATGTTGAACTAAGCAGCAACAAAAGTATAATAGTTATAATTTTTTTCACTAAAGTATTAGGTAAATAATTCATATGATTTCTCAATATTTATAAATAAATTATTTTATTACATTTCCCTCTAATTCTTCTGTTCTAATTCTATTTAGGATTTCCATACATTTTGTTAAGAGCCAGGTTTACTTCAAGCACATTAACAAATTTCTCACCGCCGATACCGCCAAATGCAGCCGAAGAATTATCATTTAAAATTTGTTCAATTTCTTTCCGGGTAGTTGATTGATCATGTTTCAAATCGACTGCCCATTTAGCGGATACACGGTCTAACTGGTACACTGCATTTTGCAAAGTAATATCAGGATCAAGTCCCGAACCTGAAGTAGTTACCATATCGCCGGGAATATCCTGGAGAGCAACATCAGGATGATCCTGTCTCCACATATCAAAGAAATTAGTCTGAATATCCGAACCGGTTTTTACAGGTTCTATAGCAATTTGAGGTTTGCCATCCGCACCATTATGTGTAACAGGAGATGGAAATGTACCCGGGTTATCTTTTGAAAAATGTTCAAAGAAGACAATTGCGAGATCTGTCGCAGCGGGTTGCGGAGTAGCAGGATTGTCTTTTATCCATTGGGCAACTATCGCCGGATGCGCTTTAGCCCAATTATTTATGTATTGTGCATGTGTGGAATCAGCGCTAACCCAGGCAACAGCCATACCGTTGTGAAGATCCGCCCACTGGGCAACTATATGCGGACTACCCTGGTAATTATCCTTCTGGAACCATTGTTCTATATCCGGTGCAATCAATTGCCCGGCTTTTGGGCCGCCGTCATATTTTACAATTGGCCCCAGGAATTGAGCAACACGGCCGCGTAATGCATAATTTGAAACTGCAAGAGCGGACGAAGAAGAGGCGGAGCCGTCATAAGAAGCTGCCGATGGACGCGGCTGAAAGTATTCGTCTTTTGTAAACGGTTGTGCAATTAATTTTGACCCGACTAAGGTTCCCTTAGGTCCCGTCAACATGCTTCCGTTAGCCTGGAAGGGGAAAGCAGTTTGTCCTATCGCCCATAATATAAGCGGATAGATAATACAGCAAACAACCACAAGAACCGTCAATAAAAATAAACTTTGCTTAATTTGTTTTAACATTTTAATTTATCCTTCATGTTATTAAACATTAACTGAATAATTATAAAAGTGTAAGAATAATATCAATAAACTTTATGCCGATAAATGGAAGTATTACACCTCCAAGGCCCCAGAATAATAAATTTCTCAGTAACAATGAATCTGCACCGAGTGCACGGTATTTAACGCCTTTAAGTGCTACAGGTATTAGTACAGGGATAATAATTGCATTGAAAATTACCGCCGACATTATAGCAGAAGTAGCTGAATGCAGGTGCATAATATCTATAACTTTTAACCACGGTAACGTACCGGCAAATAAAGCCGGAATAATTGCAAAGTATTTGGCAACGTCATTAGCTATAGAAAAAGTTGTAAGAGCGCCGCGTGTCATTAGCAATTGTTTACCTATTTCAACTACTTCAATAAGCTTGGTCGGGTCGCTGTCCAGGTCTACCATGTTGGCTGCTTCTTTAGCTGCTTGTGTACCTGCGTTCATTGCAAGCGCAACATCGCCCTGTGCAAGGGCGGGAGCATCATTTGTACCGTCGCCCATCATTGCAACAAGTTTTCCTTCAGCCTGTTCTTTACGGATATAGGCAAGCTTATCTTCCGGTTTTGCTTCGGCAACAAAATCATCCACACCTGCTTCGATGGCGATTGCAGCCGCAGTAAGACGGTTATCACCGGTTATCATAACACTTTTAACACCCATCTTTCTTAGATGAGCAAAACGTTCTTTAATACCGGTTTTTACAATATCCTTTAAATGAACAACACCAAGCACTTTTTCCCGGTCTGCTACAACTAATGGAGTTCCACCGGATTTGGCTATTTCCTCTACTACACGGTATATATCCGCTGGAAGACTGCCGTCCTGCGCTTTTACAAATAATTCAATTGCATCAACCGAACCTTTTCGTATACTCGTTCCATCCTGTAAATCGACTCCGCTCATACGTGTTTGCGCGCTGAATGGAATAAATGTTACGCCCAGCTTATTTAATTGACGTGCCCGTATCTGGTATTTTTCTTTTGCCAATATAACAATGCTTCGCCCTTCGGGAGTATCATCTGATAATGAAGAAAGTTGTGCAGCGTCTGCCAGAGCCGCTGGTGGTACCCCGAATGCAGGAATAAATTCTACAGCCCGCCTGTTGCCAAGCGTTATGGTTCCTGTTTTATCCAAAAGTACAACATCTATATCGCCCGCAAGTTCAACTGCTTTACCGCTTTTGGCTATAATATTAGCCTGCAGGGCACGATCCATTCCAGCAATTCCAATAGCTGCTAATAATGCACCTATTGTGGTTGGAATAAGACACACTAACAGAGCAATTAGTGTAGGGATATCTGTCCCAAGGCTGTGTAATGGCTGTGATAAACCAAGATAACTTGTCATGTACTGTTCGGCATTCCATGCCATTGGCCAAAGCGGTATAACAACTATTAGAAAAATAAGTGTAAATGCCGATAAAACAAGTGTTAACGCTATTTCATTTGGACTTCTTTGGCGTATTGCTCCCTCAACAAGAGCAATCATCCTGTCCAAAAAAGAATCACCTGCACCGCTGGTTATCTGTACTTTAATTTTGTCCGAAAGCACTATTGTACCGCCTGTTACTCCCGAACGGTCACCTCCGCTTTCTCTTATAACTGGAGCGCTTTCACCGGTAATAGCGGATTCATCGATTGATGCGATTCCTTCAATTATTTCGCCGTCACTGGGGATAATTTGCCCTGCTTCCACTACAACCTTATCACCGGGTTTTAAATCATTTGATGATACTTCTTCAATATTGCCGATTGAGTTAATCCTATAAGCAATTGTATCATGACGTACTCTCCGGAGTGAATCTGCATGTGCTTTACCGCGGGCTTCTGCAAGTGCAGTTGCAAAGTTTGCAAACAGAACGGTTAGGAACAGCCATGCATCAAGTGAAATAAAGTAGCTGATGGGAACCTGGCTGCTGGAACCAACAAATGCTGTTTGCAGTATGAAAAACAACGTCAAAAAAGCGCCTACCTCTACAACAAACATTACAGGGTTTCTCCACTGTATATCAGGCCGAAGCATAATAAAAGCCTGCTTTACCGCGGCAATTACAGTCTTTTTTTCAAGTAAGCTTTGAGACTTTCTACTGCGCGGAAGCTTAGACAGCCCTGCGGTTGTATCGCTATTAGTTTTGGGTTCGATAGTGTTTGAGACATTTTCCATGAACATTCCTTTCAATCTATAAAATCTTTTTAATTCTCTTTTAATTAACCTCAGAGGTTTAGCTTCAACNNGCTCCGTATTTGTATTTCGATACCCCGTCCGCTTGCGGCGGGGTAGTTCATTTTAGTGTTTCCTATAGTTAACCGCCGAATGGAATGGGTCCAAAGTGCTCTGCTACAGGTCCAAGTACTGCAATAGGCAGAAAGAGTAAAGCGCCGACGATTATGATTGTAGCAATTAAAAGAAAACCAAAGGTTACACTATCACTGCGCAATGTACCTAAGCCAAACGGGCTGGATTTTTTTGCTCCAAGAAATGCAGCCATTGCTATAGGGGCTACAATCGGTAAAAAACGACTTACAGCCATCACTATACCTGCTGCCACATCCCACGCAGCGGCAGTTGGTGCCGGATTGGGATTGTTGGCAAATCCATATACAACACCCAAGCCGTCAAAGGCAGACCCATTATTAGCTGAAGCAGATGAAAACTGGTAGAATATCTGTGAGAGGCCATGTGGTCCGGCATTGCTTATAGCTTTTAATCCCCAGGCTGTTGCGGCAAATAATCCTGTTGGGAAAAGAATCATTAATGGATGTATCAAAAGTGCAATAGTCGCTAATTTCATTTCACGTGCGCCGATTTTTTTGCCGAGGTATTCGGGTGTTCGTCCTACCATCATTCCGGCTATAAAAATTGCTATAATTACATATAGAAGCATATTTATCATCCCCACACCCTTACCTCCGAAGATACAATTAAGCCACATACCGACCATTGGTGATAAACTTGCCATCGGCGTCATACTATCTTCTTCTGCATTTACAGCGCCGCATGTAACATCTGTTGTTACAGCATCAAATGTTGCACCGGCAGGCGTTCCGAAACGGAGCTCTTTTCCTTCAAGATTGCCAAGATGCTGATCTACCGGCAGCCCCGCTACTGCTGGAATAGTTATAATTTGTTTCCCTCCTGGTGCGGTTGCATTGGGTATTTCGTATGTTCTTATTTCAGGATGAGAAGTTAAACCAGGATTTGGTTTTGTTGTATCGAAGTATATAGACCAGACTATGGTTCCAATCATCAGTAGCAGCATCACGGAAAATATAACAAGTCCATGCTTCTTTCTGCCAAGCATTTTGCCGTACATCAGTACAAGTGCAAAGGGGAATATCATCATTGCCAAAGTGTTAAAAAAATTGGACCAGTCGGTTGGATTTTCAAACGGATGCGCTGAGTTCATTCCATAGAACCCGCCTCCATTAGTGCCAAGCATTTTTATGGATTCAAAAGCTGCTACAGGTCCAACCACAATAGCCTGCTGTTTTGGAGCGCCGTTATCGGTTGTTCCAAGTGAAGCGGGTTCCAGTGTTGATACATGATATGAACTGTTAAAAGTCATCGGGCTTCCTTCTATTATAAAGAAAAGAGCGAAAGCAAAAGCAACAGGTACAAAAGTATAAACTATAACTCGCCACATATCCAAAAAGAAATTACCGAGTTTTGTATCGCTTCGTAAAGCCCTGATAATAGCGGTCAATGCGCACAAACCGATGGAAGCCGATATAAAAAGATTAGCAATACCAAAGAAAATTTGACTGAAGTTGGATAAATGAACTTCACCGGAGTAGTGCTGCAAGTCTGTATTTGTCATAAATGAAATTACACTATGAAAGATAGTGCTCGGGGCAAGCATTCCTTTTCCGTCGGGATTCATAGGTAAAAATGGCTGAAGCGCCAAAACAAGAAATCCAAAAACAAACAAAGCTGTATTGAAAATTAGCAGTGAACCTACATACTGCTTCCAATTTTGTCCGCCTGAATCCAATTTCTTTTCAAACCATTTAAAAATAAGCAGCGGTTTATATTTCCCTTCCATAATCCAAACTAAATAACTGCTTAACGGGAAGGCTATTAAAACCGCCGTTACAACCAGGAAAGCGGGAAAAAACCAGGTTTGTAAAAACATTATTTTCACTCCTTATAATCTTTTGTTAATAAAATCATCGTCTATTGTAATTCTCATCAGAATTTTTCAGGCCTTATTAAAGCCGCAAACAAGTATACAAGCAGAAAAGCTGCAACTGCTATTGTTACATAAATCATGATTATATCTCCTTTATGTTTAGATTTTTTCACACGCGCTTATGAACCAGTAAAACAATGCCATTAGGGCTATTCCCAAAATAAACATTGCCGGAAACCAGATCGCTAAATTCATTTTTATTACTCCTTAATTAAGTTTGTCAAAAAATTATTCCGTTAGAAATGATGGAAACAAGAATTATCCGCTTAACTCAATTTCATTTCTTCCTATTCAAGGTTCTGTATAACTCAATTAAAATGCCAGCGGATTGTAATAAAGAAAAAAGGATGAATTGTATATCAAATTGCAGGACTTTATACCCTGCGGGGTTTTCAGTTGATAACTTTGGATAAAAGATACCCTACCAAAATGACATGGTGATTTTCAAATCGACATGGTTGTAATTTTATTGAATAAGTTGATTATAAAAAAAACTGTTAAATAGTGCAAAATCCAAATATTTAAAAACACTAAAATTTGGCACTTCAATTGAGTCCTTTAACATTGCAATAAATACCGAGAGGAAAGAAAAATGGAATGGTCGGAAAAAATATTAGAAGAACAACCGGTTATTGGAAATAATCTAAATAATATATTTGATTTAATTGAATCTGCACAGTTTAAATGGGTCGAAGATATTTCAAAAAAAGGAGCATATAAACTAATTGATTTAAATGAAAATAAGATCAAAGGCTTCATAAATATACGGGACGGCTTTAAAAAATCTGCTGCATGCAATATATTTAATAGGAAATATAGAATGAAGAAAAAAGGATTGTTTGATCCGCGGATTATCATTAATGAAGATAATAATAATGATCCGGTTTCCACATTTTATTATTATAACTGGAAAGGCGATGGTGAACTTTTGTTTGCAGATGGAGTAAAATATTTCTGGGAACCTTATGATCGTTTAAATAATGAATGGATGTTTTATGATATGCATGAGAATGAATTGCTTCATTTTAAACCGATGACATCATTCTTTAAATCCGGTTATTTTATAAATATCAAAGATGAAAATTTAAACCAAAAGACCGTTTCAATTTTTATAATGTTCGGCATTTTCAATCTGATTACTTCTGCTGAAGAGGTAAGTGATGATGCTCCTATTATGTAGAAAAAATGTTAATATAAATTTAAGAGCAGAGATATTAATGAGACGATACACTAAGTATATGAACGGAGAAAAATATTTAGGTAGTACCATATCAAAAGAGGTTCATGATTTGGTGAGGGAAAAGCAGCAATGCAGAATTGATGAGATTGTATTTAATGAACATGAAAGACCCTTCAGTACATTAGATAAAGCTTATATACAGGGTTATTCCGATTGCCAATATTGCATAGATTATTCAAAAAAATCTTTAAATGAAATTAAAGTTATCTATTCAATTCCATAGCTTTGAAGTTTTCTATAGAGAGTTGTTAACCCTATTCCAAGAATTTCCGCAGCTTTGGTTTTATTCCCTTCTGTGTAATCAAGTATTTTGGTTATATGAACCTTCTCCAATTCCTCTAAGCTGGCATACTCAGTTATATTCTTGGGTAAAGAATCGTTTTTATGACTAAGAAGTTCAGCGGGGAGGGAACTTTCCTTTAAAACATTACCGGTAGTTAAAATAATAGCACGTTCAATTAAATTTTTTAATTCCCTGATATTACCGGGAAAATTATATTCAGTAAGCCGTTTAATAAAACCGGGATCTATTTCTTTAATTGTCCTTTTTAATTTTTCCCGGTAGACATTAACGTAGCTTTCAATGAGGGAGGGAATATCTTCTTTCCTGTTTCTTAATGCAGGTAGTTCTATTTTCATTACGCCGATACGGTAAAAAAGGTCCGCTCTGAAATTTCCTTTTTCTATTTCGTCTTCAAGATTCCTGTTTGTTGCGGCAATTATTCTTATATCCACCGAGGTGGGTTTAGTATCGCCCAGCTTAATAAAACTTCCGGTTTCAATTACTCTTAGCAGCTTTGCCTGAAGAGAAATATCCATTTCACCGATCTCATCCAAAAAAAGAGTTCCTAAATTTGCTTCTTCAAATAGTCCCTTTTTGTTTTTATTAGCGCCGGTAAATGCACCGGTCTTATAACCAAACATTTCCGATTCCAGCAGCTCTTTTGAAAAGGAGCTGCAATTTATAGCAACAAACGGTTTTGATCTTCTTGAACCGGAGTAATGTATCGATTGAGCAAGCAGGTCTTTTCCCGTACCGGTCTCACCCTCGATTAATACAGTTGTGTCTGTATCGGCAACTTTTTTTGCCACCTCAATTGCATCCAAAAGCAGCCTGGAATTACCGGTGATATTATCAAAATTAAATCTTTTCTCAACTTTCTTTTCCAACTGTTCAATCCGGTAGCCCATTCGGGCTTTTTCCATTGCCTTTTCAGTAATGGAAATAATTTTATTATCGTCATCTCCCTTGATTATATAATCAAATGCTCCTTCTTTAATTGCTCTAACACCATCATGAATAGTTCCGTATGCTGTTAAAACAATAATTTCCGATAACGGGTTATACTCTTTTATTTTAGATATTAAATCTATCCCTGACGCATCGGGCAGTTTTACATCGGTAATAACTACATGAAACTCTTCTTTATTTAACATATCACAGGCTGATTTTGCATCAGCGGCTTCAAATATTCTGAATCCTTCAAGTGACAATAATTTGGAAAGAAGTCTGCGCAGTTCTTCTTCATCATCAATTATTAAAATATTGCCTTTGTTCATAATAACATTAAAAGAAAATAAAAAATAATACACCAGCTAATTCTTTAATTGGGCTATAACAAATATAATATATTTAGAGTTTTAGTTAATGCACGCTTTTGGAAGGGTTGCTTCTTTATTAAACAAGAATCTTATCCTGATATATGTTGCAATTATTCCAATAATAGCCAATACACTTAAATGAATAAAGCTTGGAATAAGTTCGCTGAAAGACGCACCCATTTGAGTGATTGCTAAAAAAGCCCTGAAATAGGGAACTGTGGGTATAAGATAAGTAACTTTTTGCAGTGCTTCCGGTATTGATTGAATGGGCCAAACGTAACCGGAAAGGAAAAACAGGGGATACGTTGTAAATGCCATTACCTGTAAAGCAATTAATTTCTTTTTGAAAAATGAAGAGATAAAAATACATAAAGCAATTATGCTGATAAAAAATAATATCGTAAAAAGCATAAGCAATAAAAAATCTCCGATGAAATTTATTTTAAAGAACGCAAATATTACGGTAAAATAAAAAATGGAATATGCTAAATAGAAAAATAGATAAAAGGATGCTTTACCAAGCAGGGCAGCAGAATTACTTCCTTTTGCCGTAGACAATAATTCACCAAGAAGATTCTTCTCTCTTTCCCGTGCGATGCTTTCGGATAAACCGATTAATAATGTTTGCTGGAGAATTATAATCAGTATGCCGGGTATAATAAAATCCCCGTATGCTTCCGAAGGATTAAATAAATTTCTTAAGTCAACTCTTAACGGATCGTACATCCCTTTTGCCTGGTCTATGCTATACCCGCCCTCTTCCAGGATTTTCATCCTTATATCTTTATGATAATTCTGTACAACTTCATTAATAGCTTTATTAAGATCATTTGAGACTAAAAACCTTACTGTGTTTAAATAAATTTTTATTGTAGTAGACCTGTTCGATTTTATATCACTTTCAAAATCCTTAGGGATAATTATTACGGATTGTTCATCATCTTGATAAATCCTGTCTTTTATAGAATTCATATCCGTTAAAACTTCATTAACACGGATTATTTTGTGCGCATCCAGTTTTCTTATAAACTCCTTTGAATAAACAGACCTATCCATATCCATTACGGCAACCGGTATATTACTCTCACTTTTATTAATGTATGTAGAAGTATAAAAGAAAGCATAGAAAAACGGAGCAAGCAGTATTATTGAAGTTATATTAATATCTTTTGATAAAATTATCGCTTCTCTTCTAATTACTGCAAAATATCCGGCTAATCTGTTTCTCATTTAATCTTCTCCGGAGACAAACCGTATTTTTTAATATTATATTTTAATGCAAAAATCGTTACTATAACGGAAATAATTATAAAAATGGAAAGCCTTAAAAACTGCGGAGCTAAATATTGAATCGGAACGCCCATCTGATAAATTTTTACGAAGCCTTCGATAAAATGCGTATAAGGCATAAGCTGTGCATACGTTGAATGGATTTCGGGCATAATTCTAAGCGGGTAAGTTAAACCGCTGAATATGAATGCAGGCGTTGTTAAGAATAGAGCCAGCTCGGTTGAAAACATTGAATCATGGAATAGAGACGAAATCATCAAACCGAAAAAGAAAACTACAATTAAAAAGAAGAATGTAAACAGTATTGCCGTAAGAACGGAACCGGCTATATTAATGCCGAAAAGAGGATAAAATATTCCCATTAAGATTATTATATTCATTAATTGAATAGTAAGATGCGGAACGGCTTTGCCTATAATTATTGCCGGTATTTTATTATCGGCAGTTTCTAATAAATTACTAAATGTTTTTTCCGTAAATTCTGCGCTAATTAAAAGTACCGAAGCCATGAATACTGCCATGTGAAATGCAAAAGTAACAAGAGCAGGGACAAGATATACAAGATAACTATAGCCCGGATTGAATAGTATTTTCGTCTCAATTTGAATCGGGTTCACTAAATCCATAGCCTGATTTTCCATCATACCGGTAGAACGCAGCTTCTGTAAGAAAGCGCCCCCGGAAATAGTTTTTATTATAGTTGAACCGTCTTTCATCACAGTGTTGCTCTTTACCAAATTCATCGTATTCATAAAGAGTTCAACATTTGACTGCTTCCCGTCTTTAATAGTTGCTTCCATGCCCTGGGGGAAATGGAAAGCTGCTGAAACTTTATCCGTCCTAAAATCTTTTTTTAATTCTTCAAGCGAATTTGCATAAGTAACAATTTCCATCGACCGGGTTGATTCGATATACCGGGTAATCAATTGAGATAGCTCACTATGGTCTTCATCGTATATTGCAACAGGTATATCCCTGAGTACAGGATTCTTAAAAATTACAAAGAGTATTATTGCAACAATGAAAGGTACAATAATAGAAAGAAGATAAAGTGTCTTTCTTTCTGTAATCCTTACAAACTCTCTTTTTATTACCTTACCAATGGAATTATGTAATCTTTCTTTATGCATTGTTCTGCTCTTTACTAAAATTGACCCGGCTATAATTCTATATTAACAGTCATTCCCGGCCTTAGACCATCAATATGAGATTTGCTTCTTAATCTGACTTCAAAAGTTTTAATATCAAATTCGCCCTTTTGGTTGGTTGGCTTCCATGTAGAAAAATCACCCATAGATGAAATATATGTTACCTCAAATTCTTCCGTTTTATTTCCAAGAGCGGGTATTGTACCTTTATAGGTATTTCCTTTTTTTATATCTGCCATTTGAGTTTCCTTCAACTGTATAGTGACCCAAATATCGTTCAAATCAAGTACTGTAAATAAAGGATAACCGCTTGAAATAATTTCACCGGCATTAACAATCTTTTTTTGCAGTTCACCTTTGATAGGGCTCTTTAGGCAAAGTTCTTCCTGGTATGCTAATGCTTCCTTGTATCCGTTTTCTGCCTGGTAGTAAAGCGATTTTGCGCCGTCTATCTCTTCAGAGCGTGCGCCTTTTAAAACCATATCATATTTCGCTTTAGCCGCATCCATTTGTTCCTGTGCCGCTTTGTATTGGAATTCAACCTGGTCCTTTTCCTGTGCTGAAATTAAACTGTCGGTATAAAGGCTGTACATCCTTTCCCAGGTCTTATCGGCAAATTCATATTGATGCTTTGCCTGCAGGTACAAATTTTTAACTGCTTCTTTTTCCTCGGGCCTTGCGCCGTTAACTGCCATATCAAATTTGGATTTTGCAGCATCCATCATTCCTTTAGCCTGTTCAACCTTCGCATCCATTTCCTTGCTTTCCATCTTTGCAAGAATTTGATCTTTTTGTACCTGGTCTCCTTCTTCTGCGTAAATAGTATCGATTCTTCCGGGAATTTTAGAAGCAACATCAACATCGCTTACTTCGACTATACCCCCTATAACTTCCCGCTTAGGTGCGAATGAATTAGCAAGTAAAACTATTATTCCCACAATTGCTAAGACAACCGGGATAGACAAAATGATATAAGCTCTCTTTATTTTCATATTTATTTACCTTCCGCTTTATTCCAAATTTTTAAAACTTCTTCAGGATTTCCTGCATTTACATTTAATGCCGTCAAACTCTTATAGTAATCATACAATGACTGCTTGCTTTCAATTTCGTTTTTCTCTAATGAAAGCTGAGCGTCTATAACTTCCAAAGATGTTCCTAAGCCGGTATCAAATCTTCTTTCATTCAATCTTAAATTTTCTTTTGCAAGGCTGATGCTCTCATCTGTCTTTAAATATCTTTCTTTTGAATTTGCAGCATCTTTATAATCTTTATTAATTAATAATCTTATATTTCTTACAGCGTCGGCTTCAAGATATTTAACCTCATCTTCAAGGTGGCTTGCTGTTTGAAGATTGGCATAGTCCTGAAATCCGTTAAAGATATTAAGGCTTACCTGTATGCCCACTGCCCATCTTGGTTCTACACACGACAAATATTGCGGGTACATTTCATATTGACCAAAAAGACCGGCTTGCGGTAAAAATTTTGACCTTTCAACATTATATTTTTGATGAGCGGCGTCTTTTTTTAAAGAAATGAGTTTTAAAACCGGCTGCTGATCCATTGCTTTATCAAGATAAGAATTGAATCCGCCAAGATTATCACTGTAAACAAGACTGTCTCTGATTTGAATATCTGCATCTTCCTGTATACCAAGCATACTCTTCAGAGCCGTTTTTGATAATTCAAGTTTATTGTTATCATCGAATAGATTCCTTTCAGCTTCTGCAACGGCAACTTTTGCTCTTAACATATTATAATTTGCTATAAGTCCCTGCTGTAAAAGTTTTTCAGCCATTGCTTCATGTCTTTTCATCCCGCTTAAAACATTTTCTCTTGTTTTAACAACATCCAGTAAAAAGACTACGGTTAAATAATTATTTACGGTTTCCTGAATAACATCGTCTCTTGTTTTTCTAAGTTCAACTTCAGAAGCATCCAGTTCATCGCTCGCAAATTTTTTAGCCGCTAATAATTTACCCCCCATGAAAATAGGTTGTACACCGACAATTGTTGCTGTTTTATAATCCTGATCCTTAAATATTTCATCGAAAGAGGGAATAGCGGCATTCAACTGCGCGCTCGCTTGCTGGGCAGCGTAGGCTTTCTGCTGATCTGTAAGAGCTGCGCCGTTTTGTATTATATTATAAATATTTGTTAATTCTGCCTGGTTCCCTGATTGAATTCCTATGATAACTTCTCTAATTGGGTTTAAATCCAAAATAAGAGGATCATTAAGATGAGTATATGAAGCTGTAACATTTATCTTCGGCAGGAAATTACCCCACGCCTCCATGTCTGCATATTTTTTCTGAGCAGATTTTTCACTGTACTGCTTTATCTTAGGATTATTCTTTAATGCTGTGGTAACTGCATCTTCAAGCGTTAAATATTGTGCGTGAAGTTGTATTGAAAATTGGAGGATAAATCCTAATAAAACTAACCCAAGATTTGATTTGTTTATTAATTTCATTTAACTACCTGTTTAATAATGAACCATTATTCATTATATGATTAAAAAAATATAATCTAACTTAAAATTCCATTTTTTATTATAAGTTTTACGTTTTGGCGTAAAATATTGATCGAAAGCGCTTTCTGATCTTTTGCCCAATTGTCAAGCATATATCTCAACCCTCCAAGCAGGAAATACCGGAAAGCTTTTACATTTATATTTGGATTTATTACGCCTTTATTTATCCCATCGGTTAATATTTCCTCGCCGTCTTCAATAAAGCGTTCGTTATATTTAAGCCATAAACCGTCTTTTTTGTGAGATACATTTATTTGTTCATTTACAAAAACAATTGCTAATTCAGGCTTGTTGTAGAATATGTTAAAGAAGAGATTAATCAACTGATCGATTTTATCAATGGAATTAATGTCATTCCTTTGTTTAAGTTCGGAAATGGCTTGGTAAAGTTGTCCCCAAAGATTTTCAAATATTTTGTTAAGAATTGCTTCTTTATTTTTGAAATACAGGTATACACTCCCGGTTGCAATTCCTGCGGATTCTGCAATTTTGTAAATTTTAGCATTATGAAATCCGTTCTTTGCAAAAACCTTTATGGCTGCATCCAGGATATCGGCTTCTTTATTTCCTTCTCTTACTCTCATACCTTACTAAATGATAAATGAATCACTATTCAAAAATAAATATATTAAATATATTTGTCAAGTGGATGACAAAATAAATATTTAAACCGGATTATGATGAAGTACATTCTTTAATGTAGAACAGCCTGCCTGCCGGTAGGCAAGTTTTGTTCGTCCTTTCATATGTGTTTGACAAATTACCGGTACGATTTCAGGCAAGAACAGTTCTACCTTTTCTTAACCCCTTTAGAAGTGGCATATTTATCCGCCGCTAGGCTTGCCTACCGGCAGGCAGGCGGATTTTGCTGCTAATTATTTTCTTTCTCTGATGTGCAGCGGGCTTGTCCCGGTATTAGCTTCTCAACTCTCAAAAAAAAACTCTGGCAAAAAAAACAGTAGATTTTAAAATCTACATTATATATTCTTACCCGTAAAAAAAAGTAAAATATGTCGTCTTATTTTGTGAGTCATTTAGATAACGAAATTCCTTNNGGGGGGGGTTTATGTTAACTTTATATATTATAAGTAATTACAAAATATTTTGTGTAAATAATTGGGGTTTTTTTAATAAAAAATTGAGGTTTATGACATGAAAACAACGCAAAACAAAGATCTTGAGATAGTTCCATTACCGGAAAATAATAACAAGATTAACATTTTCAATCGAAGCTTTAGGTATTTAAAAATCAAAGATATTAAAAGAAGCTATTGCAAACTTATTCAGGATTTCTGTGCTGGGAAGGTCAGTNNGATACTGAAATTGAAGAAAGGCTTTCCAAAATGGAAACAATAATTAATGACCAAAATGAATAACTCATGTTACACAAAAGATATTTAAAATTGCCCCGACTTTAAAATTGCCCCGAGTTTTAGAGGCTGTGTGAAAATCGGTAT
>PLNZ01000411.1 GCA_003142915.1 Ignavibacteriales bacterium
TGAATCAACTACAAACACATCTACTCAATCTTTCAGGCAAAGTTGTCAAATCATTACCATGTGAAGAGCACTTGGGTTTCTCTTTTTAACTAAACAAAAACCTTTACAGTTAATCTTCTTTTTCTTTCGAAAATAAATTCTTAATTGCCTTACCGACCACCTTTAAATCATGGTTAAACCCGCGTTTGAATATTACCCATTGATCTTTTCCTTCATACTTATATTCACTTATTTTCTTCTTAAGCTCTGTATTTCTTGCTTCTAACTCTGCTACTTTTTTATCATACTTAACTTTGACTTTTTCGTCTGATGTATTAATCTTTTCTTTGAATTCCGCAATTCTTTTTTCATTCGCGCTTATCTTTAAATCAACTTCGGCCTTAAATTGGCTATAATCCTTATCGTTTTCCGCCTGGGCATCACTTAACTCAAGTTTTGCGTCTTTAACCTTTTCTTTAGCAGTTTCTACTTTAGTTTCCTGAGCGAAATTAACTCTTGTTAATAATAAGCAGTTCATTAATACTAAACTGGTTAAAATAAGATATTTGGTTTTCATAATTCTCCTTTTAGATTGTTGTAAATATTAATGCATATTTAAAACAGCATAATCACATACTCATTATTTAATTACAGTATTATAATATAAAGGAATTGAGGATGGATCAATCGAGCAAAAGGATGAAAAAGGGACTACATCTATTGGATAGGTTAACGAGAAGTAATTATTTAGTTATTAATAAAAAAAATGTAGTTCTTTTATCATCCCTTTGCTTTATTGAATTGATTCTGATCTCTTCATATCTTGTGTTGTATATGGACAGGCAAGGGTGAGGTCAGTTTACCGGAATTGAAAGTACTTCCTTATTAACATTAACGGTTAGTTTCGCTATACAAACTCGCAAAACTATTATCGCCGATACAATCATAGCGCCTTGCATGATCGGTTTCTTATATTAATTTTATTTTTCTACCCTGTCAATAGTATTACAAATAAGAAAAACTCTTTATATTAACACCATTCGCAAAAGATTTTTTGAGGACGTAATGAAAAAAATACTACTCTCCTGTCTGTTTATAATTTTATTTATTTGTCAAATTAATACTTCCGCATCAGAAGGAAGATTTATGCATGACCCTGATATAAATAAAAATAAAATAGTATTCACGTACGAAGGTGATTTATGGATTGTAAATTCATCAGGCGGTACGGCAGAAAGAATCACAACTAATCCCGGTGATGAAAATTCGGCGAAGTTTTCTCCAGACGGATTATCAATTACTTTTTATGGAAATTATGACGGATCAAATAATATATATGTCATGCCTTCCGAAGGCGGAGAACCAAAAGAATTACTTACATACCCGGATTTTCTGTGCCTGTCTGTTGGACCCCTGATGGAAAACGAATTGTCTTACGTTCCAATTATGAAAATTTTATAATGCGTGACCCAACACTATACTTTGTTGATAAAGATGGCTCGGCGCTTGAAAGACTTCCAATTGAACGCGGTGTCAGATGCAGCTTTTCAGAAGACGGCACCAAAATGCTTTATGTTAGAAAAGGACTGGAAGAATATAATTGGAAAAGATATAAAGGCGGATGGTATACCGATATCTGGATGTATGATTTTACGAAAAATACTTTTACTCCAATGACTGACTATGTCGGCAAAAACGCTTATCCAATGTGGATCGGCAAGTATATGTATTTTGTATCCGACCGCGGTAATGGCATTGCCAATATTTTCAAGCAGAATATTGAGACAATNNCAAAAGAAATAACTCAAATAACAAAATTTGATGATGTAGATGTAATCACTCCTTCAAATGATAAAGACCAAATTGTATTTTTACACGACGGGTATCTTAATGTACTTGATACGAAAACAGATCAGATAACAAAGATTTCAGTAAATGTACGATCCGATAAATGGGAAATGCGCGATCATACAATTAATCCGAAAGATTATATTCATTTTACCTCTTTATCCAATGACAGGAAAACTGTAGTCGTTGAAGCAAGAGGCGATGTATTTTCGATTCCTGTAGATAAAGGCAATACACTAAATCTTTCAAANNTTCAAATACTCCGGGCAGCAGGGAGATGTATCCGCAAATTTCACCGGACGGAAAACAGGTTGCTTTTTTCTCCGATAAGACCGGCGAATATGAACTCTATCTCCAAAGTATAAACGGAGGGGAATGGAAACAATTAACCGACTCTCTTAAAAAAACTAATTATCGTTTGTTATGGTCTCCCGACGGAAAGAAAATATTATTCGGGAATAAGCAGTATGCAATTTACTGCATTGATGTTGCAACAAAAAAGATGACTAAGATCGACGAATCAAACCAAATGAAAAACGACGAGTTTTACTGGGAGATGAGCGATTACAACTGGTCGCCCGATAGCAAATGGATTTGTTACAGTTTTGTTCAGTATAATAAAAACAGTCGGATATTTTTATATAGTCTTGAACAAAATAAACGTTACTCCTTAACCGATGATTTTTATGATAACTTATACCCTACTTTTGATATAAACGGGAAATATCTTTATTATGCTTCGAGCAGAAACTTTGATGTTCAGATGGATTTTTATGAAGACAATCATGTTATATCATCTCCTCAAAAGATAATGGCAGTTGCTCTTTGCAGCGGAGAAAAACCCCCATTTGCCGACTCTGTAAATAGTACTCAGGAAATCAAATCAAAAGAATTCAAAATTGATGTTGAAGGAATTATAAAAAGGACTTATCCTCTTCCAATAGATGCAGGTAATTACTTTTATGTAAAGGGAGGAAACGGTAAGGTGATTTGGTGTTCTGTTCCGAAATTTACCGAAGCGGAATATGAGGAGATATTCAAACCCAAAGGCGATACAAAATGGGATCTTCACATTTTTGACATGCAGGAGAAAAAAGAATCGGTGATGAAAGATAAGATCAAAAGTTTTGATCTGTCAACTAACGGAGAACAATTAATCACCTGTCAGGGAAAGGATATTTACACATCCTCAGTTAATGATGCATTTAAATCAAAATCCGTATCTGAAAAAGTAAATACCGCAAGTATGACATATTTAGTTAGTCCTCTAAAAGAATGGAATCAGATTTTTAATGATACATGGAGATGGTACCGCGACTTTTTCTTTGATCCCAATATGTTTAATCTGGATTGGAAAGGACTTGGAGATAAATACAGATCTTATATTCCGGACTTGACTTCTAGAAATGATTTAAATTGGGTTATGCTTCAACTAGTTGGTGAACTAAGTGTTTCGCATACTTATATAAGCGGAGGAGATAACGGTCCAAAAAAAACTCAGCCTTCAACTGTCTATACCGGTTGGCTTGCAGCTGATCTAACCCGGGATGCCCAATCTTCATTTTATAAATTTGATAAAATCTACGGTCCTACTGAATATAATCTTGATCTTAAGTCTCCTTTAGTCAGACCTGATATTGATTTGAAAGAAGGTGATTATCTTATAGCAATTGACGGCAAGGAAATCCGTGTTCCGGATGATTATAATAAATATCTGCAGGTAACCGATAAGCAAAAAATAAAAATTACAGTTAACAGCAAACCTTCAGCCGACGGCGCAAGGATTTATGAAATTGAACCGATTAAAAACAATTCAGAGTTCCGGTATTACAGATGGCTTACCAATAATATTAACAAAGTTCTTAAAGCAACAAACGGTGAAATCGGGTACATGCATATAAACGCAATGAATGATGAAGGTATCGGAGCATTCGATAAATTCTGGCGTGCATTCAGATATAAAAAGGGAATTATAATCGACATGAGAAGAAATAGCGGGGGTTGGACTGNNTGAAAAGAAAAATGACGGCGTATGATATTCTCAATGGAATGGTACCATTCAGATATCCGGGCAGTACTTCGAACGGACAGTTTGTTGTGGTTTCGAATGAATATAACGGATCCGACGGTGAAGCTTTCCTTGAAGATTTCAAAGCAAATAATCTTGGAAAGATTGTAGGCGTTCCTTCATGGGGCGGATTAACAGGGATTCTTAATACACAAACTACAATAGACAATGGAAGTGTTGAACAGTCAAACAACGGATTTTATGGTAATAAAGGCAAATGGCTGATTGAAAATCATGGCGGCGATCCTGATGTTCTTATTGATAATGATCCCGCATCTGTTCNNCAATTGAAACAATTATGCGGGAAGTAAATGATCATCCATTTAAATTTGCACCGCAGCCGGCTTACCCTGATAAGAAGAAATAAATTAAGAGATATCAGTGATACGGATTAATTATCAGGATGGTTTAATCTTGGAAGTACTGGTAAATTTTCTTGAATTTGTATATAGATCCCTAATGACTCTCGTAAAATCTAATTACGAATAACCGGAAGAAAATTAACCCAACGGCACAAACTAATGTACTGATCAAAAAGATTGCAGAAATGGAAATATGCTGAGCAATTAATCCTGCGAAAATCATTCCCAATCCCATACCCAGC
>PLNZ01000180.1 GCA_003142915.1 Ignavibacteriales bacterium
TTATGAAGCTTACACAGCAATAGGTACTTATAAATACTGGCGAAGCCGGGAAACTGAATTTTTAAACTGGCTTCCTTTCATAACAAATGAAGAAGAATCAGGAATCAAAGATTTAAAACTTTCAATCGAACATTCGTCTTATCATAGATATTTAGCTATGAATTCGTTACTCTGGATTTACATAGACCGCAAAGATTTTAGAGACGCTATAGAATTGGCAGAAAAGGCGCTTATTGAATATCCTAATGCTCGCCTGTTTAAGCTTGGATTGGCAAGGGCTTATGAAAGTATAGATCTCGATAAATCAATTATTCTTTATTTTGAGATATTGCATTCATATCAAAATATTAAAGGACTTAACCGCTACAATGAAATTACTTTAAAGCATATAATTGCCCAATTGTATAACAGGAACGGGGAAAAAGAGAAGGCTCTTGATGAATGTAATGAAATTCTAACAATCAATAATTTATCGGAATACGAAAAGAATAAAATGGATGATCGTCTGGACAGGGTTAAGAAGCTAAAAAAAGAATTGCTTAAGAAACTTTCTAAATAAATATCCTTTTTCAACAAGGATTTCTCTGGGACTTTTACTATTCCTTAAAATGATTTAAATTATAACAATAATATTTGAGTATATGGTTTTTAAGCAGTTATGACTATAACTAATCCAAAAAATAAAAAGATGTTCGATGAGCTTTTGGAGGCGTGTCGGCAGCATTTGGCAAGTGTTAATGAAGAACTGCTGAAAAAAGCATTTGAATTTTGTCTTGAAGCACACAAAAACGATCTCCGTGCTTCGGGTGAACCTTACTTTACACACCCATTTGAAGTGGCAATGATTGTCGCAAAAGAAATTCCTCTTGACGACATTACTATTGTTAGTACTTTATTGCATGATGTGGTTGAGGATACCGAGTTTAACCTGGATATACTTTCTAAGGAGTTCGGAACGGAAGTTGCTGGAATTGTAGATGGAGTTACTAAAATTAGTGGAATATTTAAAGGACAGGAAATAACCCAGGCAGAAAATTACAGGAAGCTTCTTCTTTCTATGGTTAAGGATGTTCGGGTTATATTGGTTAAGTTTGCAGATCGTCTTCATAATATGAGAACTTTGCAATATGTTAATCCTGATAAACAAAGAAGAATTGCACAGGAAACTCTAGAAATTTATGCTCCATTTGCCAATAGATTCGGTTTGGGAAGAATAAAATGGGAACTTGAAGATTTATCATTTAAATATTTGAATAAAGAAGCTTATGAAGAAATTGCCCATAAGATTAAAAGCAAAAGAAAGGAAAGAGAAACTTATATAAAAAAGTTTACAGAGCCTATTATTGAAAAATTAAATGAATATAACTTAAAATTTGATATGAATGGCAGACCAAAACACCTATACAGCATTTACAGGAAAATGGTAATGCGGAATAAGCCTTTTGAAGAAATATATGACCTTTTTGCTATAAGGATAATACTGGATACTGAAAATACAAACGACTGCTACACTATACTGGGAATTGTTAATCAAATGTATTTGCCTGTACCCGATAGATTTAAGGATTATATCTCTATTCCTAAAACAAATAATTACCAGTCTATACATACTACGGTTATTGGCCCGGACGGAAGATTGGTGGAGGTTCAGATCCGGACTAAAAAAATGCACGAAGTAGCAGAAAAAGGTGTCGCCGCACATTGGCGTTACAAAGAAAATAAAAGCGCAAGCGAGAACGAAATAGAAAATTGGGTTAATTGGATTAGGGATATTTTTGAAGGCGCTTCTAAGGATGAACCGAAAAAAGATCTTCTTGAAAGCTTTAAGCTTAATCTTTACCAGGATGAAATTTACGTCTTTACTCCGAAAGGAGATTTGAGAAGGTTGCCGGTAGGCTCCACACCGGTTGATTTTGCATTTGAAATTCACAGTAAAGTAGGTTACCACTGTATCGGGGCAAAAGTAAACGGGAAAATCGTACCTCTTGATACTAAATTGCACAGCGGTGATCAGGTAGAAATAATTACTTCAAAGAATCAACATCCGAATAAAAACTGGATGAAATTTGTTACCACACATAAATCAAAAAATGCTATCAAGAAGTGGCTTAACAATGAAGAAGAAGAAATTATTAATTGCGGTAAGGAAATCTGGGACAAGAAAATAAAAAAATTGAAGCTTTCATTTAATACAAGCGATGTGATAAAACTTTCCACGAATTTGAAATACGAAAGTTCAAAGCAATTTTTCAAAGCTGTTGCACAGAATAAAATAAACCTTGATGAAGTATTAACTGCTTCTAAGGAAAAAGATAAGAAGGAAAAAGGAGTCGCTCTTGAATTTGATAATTTTGCCAATATTGCCCGCGGAGATATTGGCGGTATATTAGTCGATGGCAAAAAATCCGGTATTATGTACTCTTATGCAAAATGCTGTAACCCTATTCCCGGCGATCCGGTTATCGGCTTTATCACTATTGGCGAGGGGATAAAGATACATCGCAAAACATGCAACAACCTGTTGAAGGTTTCTGAGAAAGATATGAGCAAACTTGTACCGGTTCAATGGCCGGAAGGCGAAGGCTCATTATTTGTTGCAGGACTTAGTGTAATGGGGGAAGATTCACCCGGCATATTAAACGAAATATCGCGTACCATTGTCTCATATAATAATACAAATATTAAGTCAATCAATATTAACACTGGAAACTCAACTTTTGAAGGCAGTGTTACCTTATATGTTCAAAATTTAGAACATTTGTCAAGAGTTATCGACAGACTAAAAAAATTAAAAGGCGTTTATTTGGTTGAAAGATTTGAAAGCTCATAGATGAGCATGGAAGAATTAAACAGATTGCTTGCAATAGACTATGGCCTGAAAAGAATAGGTGTTGCCTTATGCGATCCGCTATTGACATTTGCTTACCCGTTCAAAACAATTCTGAACGGTCAAAACTTATTGAAAGATTTAAAAGAGATTATTGGTGAACAGTCTGTAATCAAAATTATTCTTGGCTTACCTGTTAAAGAAAATGGAGAGCCTGCTTCTATTTCGCAAGAAGTATTAAAGTTTAAGAGTCGATTGGAAAGTATATTCAAAATTGAGGTAATTTTAAGAGATGAAAGATATACTTCATCAATTGCACAGGAGATTATTTCAAAATCCGTAACAAAAAAATCCAAACGACGGGAAAAAGGACTGATAGACAGGAGCGCCGCTGCTGTAATTCTTCAGGATTATTTGGATGAAAAGAAGCCTTAAGAATTTTACAGTACGCGGATCATCTTTATTTTTGTTTTATATTTGAATAATGAAGAAAAATTTCCATATTGTTTTAATTTCCTTCCTTTTCTCAATTGTTTTGTGGGTTTTCATTTCCCTTTCTAATGATTATTATACTACTATCGAAGTTCCGGTGAAGATAATTAATTTCCCATCTGGTTATTCATCCGGTTCTTCTATGCCTGAAAAGATTTCTATAAAAGTTAAAGGGAAGGGGTGGAAATTAATTGCCTTAAATATTGCTGCGTTACAGAATTATGTGATACCGGTGGGACAATTAACGGGAAGAAGGATAATAAATCTTTATAACTATTTAGCAGAAAATCAGTGGCTTTCTTCAGACTTAGAGGTAATCAGTGTAACACCCGATACTATATCTTTTTATATAGAAAGAATTTCAGGTAAAAAAGTTTCAATAATATCTGCTTTAAATATAAAATTCCGTGCGGGCTACGGTGTTGCTTCTCCAATTAAAATTGAACCCGAATCTACTTATGTCTACGGTCCTGTCAGCTTTCTTAATAAATTGGAATATGTAACAACCGAATCTTTAGGGAAAGATGGACTTGACGGCAGAACAACAAAGAGAGTTCCGCTTAAAAGTATTCCCGGAATGACTTATAAAGATGACGCTGTTATAGTAAGCATAGATGTTCAGCGGATAGTCGAAAAGAGTTTCGACAATCTTTTAGTACACATAGTCGATATACCGAAAGACAGAAATGTTGTTTTATTGCCGAATAGAGTATATATAAGTTTAAGAGGTGGGATAGAAGTTCTGGGGAAAATTGATACTGCCCAGTTTAATGCATACGTAAATTACCGTGAGGTAGTTATGGATACTGTAGGCAGCATTATTCCGCACATCGATATACCGGAAAATACATCGCTTATCTTTATCAAGCCGGAACATTTGCGTTATATCATAAAGAAGTTTTAGTGAATTTATTTATATTGTTTTTATATTTGTAACTGCTAATGAGATAGACCGTGAACTAATGATAGAACAACAGACTTTAAATTATAAGTATAAGTTTTTTAAAATTTTATAAATTAAATTAAAATATTTAGTAATTATTTAAACTATTTTACGCAATGTTTATTACTTTCGAAGGAATTGATTTTAGCGGTAAATCCACACAGGTTGAACTTTTATACAAATATCTTCTTAAGAAAGGCAGCAAGGTTGAGATAATTCGTGAGCCGGGGGGAACGGAAATTTCTGAGATTGTTCGTACAATTCTATTGGATAAAAGCCATAATAAAATGACTATGGAAGCTGAGATTTTTTTGTTTTCCGCAAGCCGTGCCCAGCTTGTCAGGGAAAAAATCAGGCCTTATTTGAAGAAAGGAATTTATGTAATTTTGGACAGGTTTCATGATTCAACAATAGCGTACCAGGGCTTTGGAAGAGGAATTCCACTTGACTCGGTTGTACATATAAACAAATTGGCTATTGGTGAAACCATTCCCGATCTTACCTTCTTTTTGGATATTCAGGTTAAGGAAGCGGATAGAAGGAAAAAATTGCATAACCGGGAAGAATTAGACAGGATAGAAGTTTCAAGCAGCGAATTTTATGAAAAAGTGCGTAAAGGTTATTTATATCTGGCAGAACATGAAAGTCGTTTTAGAGTTTTAGACGGTACGTTGAAAGAAGAAGATATTCATAAAAAAATAATTGAAGAACTAGTTCTGTATGAACATTAGGAGATAGTATGTTAAAAAGGAATATTTATAAGTATTTATTATCTAGTTTAATTCTAATAATCTTCTCCGGCTTTTTTAGTGGCAGAGATGATGTATATTTTGAAATCAATAAAAATATTGATCTATTTGGCAGGATATATAAAGAAGTTACTTTTAACTATGTCGATAATATCGATCCAGAAGAATTTATGCGGGCGGGAATTCGCGGAATGCTCGGTTCGCTTGATCCATATACATTTTTTATAGATGAAAATAAAAAAGAGGACTTCGACCTTATTACCAACGGTAAGTACGGTGGAGTGGGAATTTCCATAGGTATAAGAGGTGATAAAGTTACTATCATAGACGTTCTTGACGGCTACTCTGCACAGAAACAGGGATTAAGGGTCGGCGATGTTTTGATAGAAGCTGCTGGTGGAAAAATTACTCCCGATAATGCAGATGAGATTTCATCGCTTGTTAAAGGCAATCCGGGCACGATGGTGAATTTAAAAGTTCTAAGGAACGGAAGCAAAGATACATTAAGCTTTAATCTTATAAGAGAAGAAGTTCAGGTTAAAAGCCTTGCATATTATGGCTTTTGCCCGCAGAAAAGCAACAATGCATATTTAAAGTTGATAAACTTCAGCAGGTCTGCGGGCGATGAAGTAATAAATGCTCTGAAAGAATTAAAAACGAAAAAAGAGATTAAATCGGTTATGCTTGATTTAAGAGGCAACCCCGGCGGTCTTTTAGATGTTGCAGTAAATATATGTGAAAATTTTCTGCCTAAAAATGATTTGATTGTCTCAACTAAAGGCCGGGATGAAGCATCAAGCAAGAGCTATTCATCTACACAAGAACCCTTGTTAAGCAGGGTAAAGTTAATTGTGCTGATAAATGAAAATAGTGCATCAGCATCTGAAATTGTTGCAGGCGCTATTCAGGACCACGACAGGGGCGTAATATTGGGAACAAAATCATTTGGTAAAGGGTTAGTACAAACTATAACTCCTCTTGATTTTAATACATCATTAAAAATTACCACGGCAAAATATTATACTCCGAGCGGCAGATGCATTCAGAAAATTGATTACGCCGAACACAACAAAGCTATTTCCGAAATTGATACTGTTGTAAAATCGTCTTTCTTTACAGAACATAAACGATTGGTTTACGGCGCAGGTGGAATAACTCCGGATACTACAATTCAAGCTCTCATTGAAAGCGATATAGTAAAGGATTTATTAGCAAAAGGTTTATTCTTCCAGTTTGCAGATCATTATTATTATATGCATCCTAATGATAAATACTCTTCACTATCTGATAATAAGTTATATAGTGATTTTGAAAATTATTTAANNAAAAATTCCGGTAAAAGTATTATTGAGGGTCTATCCAAAGTTAAAAAGGAATTTGAAAAATTAGACAGCGGCGAACTAATAGCAAATAAAGATGAAGTTGATAATGAGATTAGGATTGAACTTTCTTCAAGATACAAGGGAGAAGATGGTAAAACCGAAGAATCCATAAACAAAGATATTCAGTTCCAAACGGCATTAAAAATATTATCAGATTCCATCACATACAGTAAGTTATTGAATCTCAACTAATTTTCATAAAAATCGGCCGGTTCCAGAATTATTCGGAACCGGCCTTTCTTTATTATTATTCACTTTATTTTTACTAAACTCTAAGTTTAATTTATTAAATAAATATTATGAATAACTCTGTAAAAGAGAGAATAAAAAGTATTGTCGGGAAGCCTAATTTTACCGATTCACGTGAAGATCTTTTATGTTACTCATACGACGGGACCGCTTTGCTGCATCATTTGCCTGAA
>PLNZ01000188.1 GCA_003142915.1 Ignavibacteriales bacterium
GAAGAAATCAGGTTCACAACCTTTGTTGCGTGAAACGTAAATCTTTTAATAATTAAATTATTATCCAGGAAAATGGTCGGAATATTACCGCTATCCAGCAGGTTTTTCATATCGTTATTGATAACCGATAATTCATCGTTCTTATTTTGCAGCTCGGTGTTTACAGTAATTAATTCCTCGTTTAGCGACTGTAATTCTTCTTTTGAAGTTTCCAATTCTTCATTTGAACTTTGCATTTCCTCATTAGTAGATTGCATCTCTTCGTTGGTCGATTTAAGTTCCTCATTGGAAGTTTCCAATTCCTCTATGGTAGATCGTAAATTTTCTTTAGTAGATTTTAATTCGCGCTCAAGTTCTTTGATAACTTTTTCCGATTTCTTTTCCGGGTGGATTTTTTTAGAAGCCGGCGCTTTTTTTTGCAGTATAATGTCCTCAAAAATGATTAACAAGGAACCCAGCATAGCTGCCGGTTCTTTAATCGGTTTAACCGTTAGATTTATTAACTGGGCGCTGCCGTTGGATTTTACTTTTACTCCTTCGGCGGTTATTGATTTCTTGCTTAGTAAAACTTTTCTAATCAATGCAGGGAGTTCTTGCTGTAATCCTTCGCGTGCCATTTCATAAATGTTCATCTTCGCTTCGCCGTCAGTAAGCTCAAGGTATTTGCCGGTTTTCCCATGAATATAAACTATATCTCCATTCCCGGTAATTATTACGCAATTTGGAGAGTAACTTTGCAGGATGATTTTTTCCGCTATCTGGGTAATATTTTTTACTTCGTCCTTTTTCATAATAGTCTCATAAATTTTTTCTGTTGACCGCGATACCGGAAATTCTATAAAAGGCTGTGCAGAGTAAATGGAATCTCTTCTTTTATAAATCTTCCATTTTTTATCTGCCATTGAAAACAGATCAACAAACCCGCCGATAGTTTCCGATGAACCGAGAAAGAGTATTCCATCAGGTAAAAGGCTATAATGGAATAGTGGAATTATTCTTTTTTGTAATTCGGCATTTAAATAAATTAAAAGATTGCGGCAGGAGATTAGATCGAGTTTGGTAAACGGAGGATCTTTAAGAATGCTTTGCGGTGCAAAGACCAACATTTCTCTAATTTCTTTTCGGATTTGAAAAAGATTTCCCTCGGAAGTAAAGAAACGGTTCAAACGTTCTTTACTAACATCGGATGCAATTCCTGGAAATGAACCAATGCGGGCTTTTTCAATTGCATTACTATCAATATCTGTGGCAAATATTTGCACGTTGAAATATTTCTTCGCTTCATTCATGCATTCCCGTAATATAATTGCAATGGAGTATGCCTCTTCGCCGGTAGAACATCCCGGCACCCAAATTCTTATCTGACCGTTATCCGGTTTGTTTTTTACTATCTCTGATAATACCTTCTTTAATTTCTCGAAAGATTCGGGATCTCTGAAAAAATTAGTCACTCCAATTAAAAATTCCCTAAACAAGTTTTCAATTTCTGCGGGATTTTCCTGAAGCAGCCGGATATAATTTGAAATATTATCCAATTGATAAATATGCATTCTTCTTTCTACCCGCCGGTAGATCGTATTATGTTTGTAAAGTGAAAAGTCGTGCCCGGTGTGAGTTCTAAGAAGTATAAAAATTTTCTGAAACGTATCGGGAATTTTACCCTCGGTGATTGTTCTATCTAATAAAATACCTTTAACTTTTTGGAAGGTATATTTAATCAACTGAGATGGCATTTCTTCCGGCGGAAGAATGTAATCGGCTAATCCGGTTTTAATAGCGCTGCTTGGCATACCGTCAAATTTTGCTGATTCCGGATCCTGAACCATTACCATTCCTAATTCACTCTTCACTGCTTTTAACCCCACAGTTCCGTCGGAAGCCATACCGGAAAGAATAATACAAATGGCTCTTTCGCCTAAATCTGAAGAAAGGGATTTGAAGAAAAAGTCAATTGGAAGCCGGAATCCATGTGCTTCAAGAGGTTCTATTAGCTGAATTGTACGGTGAAATATGGCTAAATCTCTATTAGCCGGTGCAACATATACATGATTAGGTTCAACTACCATCCCGTCTTCGGCTTGAAATAATTTCATCTTGGTAGATTTTTGAATTAGTTCAGGCATGATACTAATATGATTTGGATCTAAATGAGACACAACGATAAAAGCCATACCTGAGTTCTCTGGCATATTCCTAAAAAATCTTTCGAGAGCGTCTAAGCCGCCTGCAGATGCGCCGATACCGACTATATAAAATGAATTATTTGGGTATAATATTTCAGCGGTATTTCCCTTCTTTTTGATCGGGGATTGTTTAGGGATTGTTTTTTTCTTCATAGCTCCTTTCACATATAAATCCCGGTATTTTCTAAAATTTATATTAATATTTTAATTAGAATAAATCAAACTAAAAGAAGCCAAAATAATTTATCAGCGTAAACCCTATCCTCATGTAGATTAATTCAATATTATAAATGTAAAAATTTAATCTACTAAAAGCAATCGGAATCCGAAACCGGGTGACGCGGGTTAACCTTTGCTCGTGATATATTACCGCCTAATTTAGATTAAGTTCCTGCTTAATAAACAATCTTAATTATTTTCGGGGTTGATTTATTCTACTTGAACTGAAAATAAATCAATGTAACGGCAGCAATGCTCATAAGTATCAGCGTAATTGCTCCGAGAACATTTGACCATCTCTTGTTGGTAAATTCCCCCATTACTTTTTTGTTGTTACAAATGTGTATAATTATGGCAATCATTACCGGCGCTGTTAAGCCATATAAAACAGCAGTATAAATAAGCGCTTGTATAGGGCTTATGCCGAGAAAATCCATAGACAATCCAACAATGAGCGATACAATAAGCGTGATATAAAACCCCTTCGCTTCGTGAAATTTTTTATCTAATCCTTCTTTCCAATTAAAAGTCTCAGCTAAAATGTAGGAAAGTGAGCCGGCCAAAACAGGTATTGCCAGAAAACCTGTGCCGATTACCCCGAAAGCAAAGAGTAAATAAGTAAGTTTACCTGTCAATGGTTCCAATGCTTTTGCGGCTTGTCCTACTGTATCAATTTGTCTGATACCCGCTTTATACAATACAACGCCCGTTGTAAGGATTATGAAAAACATAACAAGGTTTGAAAATAACATTCCCGTATCAATATCCATTTTCATGTTGTTTAAAATTCGTTTATTGATAATGATTTTTTTACGGCTATGTGAAATGCCTTCCGCTTCCATAGTGGCTTGCCAAAAAAACAGGTAGGGAGAAATTGTAGTCCCGAGAATTGCAACAAGTATTTCAAAAAAAGCTTTGTTGAAATGAATAGCTGGAATAAAAGTACTTCTCATAACTTCTACCCAATCCGCATGCACCAGGAAGGGAACTATGATATATAATAATAACGAAAGGCAAAACCATTTTAATAAGGCAGCAATTTTTTGATATGGAAATTTGATGATAAAGAAAATTAGTAAAAACGTAAAAATTATACTAAAAACAAAAGTGGGAATTTGGGGTATAAGTAAATTGGCAACGGCTCCCATTCCCTGGATGTCTGCGCCTATATTGAGTGTAATAGCCGGGAAACTAAACACCGCCATTAGATATAAAATACTTTTTGGATATTTTTTTTTAAGCGTTCCAGTCAATCCCTCCTGAGTTACCATTCCAATCCGGGCGCACATCTCCTGTACAGCAGCCATAAGGGGAAAAGTGATAATTGCAGTCCAAAGAGTTGCAAAACCAAAACTGGCGCCTGCCTGTGAGTAGGTTGCAATCCCTGAAGGATCATCGTCGCTGGCGCCTGTAATAAGCCCGGGTCCAAGTATTCCCCAGTATTTTTTAATTTTTGTTGAAAGTATTGTGGATATATTCATTACCGTTAAATAATTTTGATGCAAAGGGATGAATCCTGCGCAACGGTTCCCATCTTCTTGAAGCGCCGGACAGACTGATTCAGGAATTTGAAAGTACTATCCTCAGTTCTTTTGTCTTTCGTTCCCATCTTTCTTTGTAATTTGTGACAAAAGAATAAATATAATTACTAAATTACTACAGCACATAAGCTATCGTTTATTGTTGAAAGTATTGCCGGACTTTTGCAGCAATCTGGGGGTCAGTCATTTTATCAACAGTTTCAATATCAATTAAGCAATTCTTTATTTTTTTACTTTCAAGACGTTTTTTAAGTTCAACCTTAGCTTCGCCTGGACCAAATACAAGAATAGAATTTGCACTATGAATACAGGCGATTACCTCATCGTAGTACTTATTGAGATGATTCGTAAAGCGTCTGTCGCGAATATCCTCTTCAGATTCTTTTTGCGCTTCGCCGGAAAATCGTACATGCTTCTCCATGCCGGATTCTATTCGTTTTGTTTCTTCTCCTTTATCATCGAGAATTACAATAACGGCATTGCTATGATCAATCCATAAACCTGCATCTATTTTCATAAGTTTTTCCTTTTCTATTTGATTAAATATTGAAAGACTACAACTATTTCCAATTATCTTTTGTGTAACAACTATAGTTATTTATTTTTTATAACCCGAATTTTTTAAACATATAATATTTTGGGAAATCAATGCCAAGTGTAAAGAGCGCCGATAATCCCAAAACGCTGAGAATTATTAACAGGTTTAGCGAAGGGATAAGGATTCCGAATAAAGTTATAAGTGCAATTCCGATTATTGCCGATGTGCTTGATATAAGCAATCCTTTACCCGGGAGTGATGACCAGAAATGTTTCCTTTCCCTCATGATCAAAACCCGGAATTGACTATTAAATATGAAACTCAGCATTATAAGAGAAGTCAATTCATTCCATTGTAAATGGAAATAATTAATTCCTATCAAGATTACAATAATGTCTCCCAAGACATATAATAGAGCCGGGAGAAGAGATGCTACGATAATATTCTTTACATTCCATTGATCCGGGTTACTTGTACTCTTTACATTGTCGGTTGCCAGAGTCATGCTTACAAAATCATTTGCAAATACAAGTAAAGTCATTCCAAGAAGAGTAAGCAAAATATTATGCAGCCAGAAGAAGCCAATAGAGAGAAAAACGACAAATTCTATAACTTTAACAACTTTATTGAGAACCCATGTCAGCATTCGCTGATATGTCTGCCTGCTTATTGTTATTGCATCGATTATAACACCTACACCGGATTCGGTTAAGACCACACTGGCGGCTGCTTTTGCTACATCTGTCGAATTGCTAACGGCTATACCCATCTCTGCTTGTTTCAGGGCAGGTGCATCGTTAACTCCGTCTCCGGTCATTCCAACAATGTGCCCTCCGGATTGCAATAAATTTACAATCTTATATTTGTCTTCAGGGTATATTCCTGCGAACCCGTCACATTCATTAACAATCTTTAATTGTTTATCCGAACTTAAATCTTTAATATCCTCCATCCGAATAATGTTATTACCAATACCAATCTGATTGGAAATTTCTTTGGCTATATCGATACTATCTCCTGTAAGCATCATCGGCTTTATACTCAGTTTCCTTGCCTGGTCTATCATATCTTTTGAATCAGGTCTTGGCGGATCAGTCAGGGGAAGCAATCCTGTAAGTTTAAGATTATTTAAATCGTCTCCTTCCGACCTGGCAACAGCTAACGTTCTGTAACCTTTCCTGGAAAAACCATCTATAGTTTTGTTTACTTCATCTAAAGTTCCTTTATCTACATTATGGCATAGAGACATGATTACTTGTGCAGCGCCTTTAACAGCTCTGAAGCGCTTTCCGTTAACTTCAATAATTGCCTCTGTCCTTTTTACAGATGGATCAAAAGGAGTATATGTTACTTGTTTGTATTCATTAAAATTTACTCCCGATTTTTTAGCGTATTCAATAACTGCAAGATCAATTAAGTCCATTCCTTCGGATTGTGATGTTAATGCGGCTATCCTCAGAACATCTTCTACGTTGTAGCCGGGAAATGGTATGCTGTCGACAACCGACAACTTGTTTTGTGTTATAGTACCGGTCTTGTCAAAGCAAATAATATCTATCGAGGCGGCATCTTCTACTGAATCAAGTCTGGTCACCAGCGCCCCTTTTTTTGCCAGCTCGGTAGCGCCCACAGACTGCACAATGGTGAGGACCGCTGGAAGAGCCGCGGGAATAGCTCCTAATAGTACAACAATTATAAAGGTCAGCATTATTAAAATGCTTAAATGCATAAATAAGGCAGATGCTGAAACTAAAACAGATGCGGCAATACCGAGATAAATCAGATATTTTACGACAGCCATCATCATTTCTTCCTGATGTGACTTCGGTTGGGCAGTTTTTACAAGCCCTGCAGTCTTACCAAAAAAAGTATTTGCTCCGGTGTTGACAACTATACCCGTAGCTTCACCACGCCTTACTACAGAGCCGGAGTAAATAATGTCTGATGGATGTGTTTCCTTGGGCAGGGATTCTCCCGTAAGGGATGATTGGTCAATGGAAAGTTCGCCGGATATAATTTTAGCATCTGCAGGGGCAATATCGCCAAGTTTGATAGAGATAATGTCTCCATCCACAATTCCTTTTGCATCTACTTCCGACCATTTTTTATTCCGAAAAACTTTGGATTTAATTGCAAGTCTTTTCTTTAGCAAGTCCATTACTTTTTGGGACCCGTTGGAGTGTATTTGTCCTATGACGGCGTTTGCGGTAAGCAATGTAAAAATTATTATTCCTTCAAAGTAATGATTTAAGGCGAAGGCAAGCCCCATTGCAATTTCCAGCAGCCACGGCATGGGACCCCAGTAACGTAAAATGAATTCAAGAAGAGAGTTTTGTTTCTTTTCAACTATTTCATTATTACCGAATTTCTCAAGACGATTCTTCACTTCAGAATCGGAAAGTCCGTCTGCAGTCGTCCCCAGGATTTTATATATTTCTTCTAAGGATATCTTTTCATATTCAGTTGTATTCTTGATCTTAGATTCCACAAAAGCACTCTCTTTAATTACCTTATACGACGCCGGTTAAAACAAATCGGGTCAATCTGTATTGTATGTCAATAGCAGTTTTTTATCTTACAGTGTATTTAAACTGTGTCGTTTTAAAGTCCCCGCCGAAATCAATATTTATAGTAAATAAATATTTTCCTTTTTCATTGAGTGTCAGGGCGCTTCCAAAATGGCTCATTATAACGTTAAGATCTACAGCTATGTTCTTTTTTGATGGGTAAACAATCTGAACCTTGGCGCTGCCGTTAGTAATTTCCTTGCCGCTTATAGTATTTATTACGTCAAGCATTATAAAATGGGTACCTTTCATCATCTCTTTCTTTGACGCCTTATCCATCCCCATAGTACTGTCATTCATATCGCCCGTCATAGGCATTTTGTGCAGGTTTTCAGTTTCACGGCTCATTGCCTTACCCATTCCTTCCTTCATCATTTTCTTATGTTGTGCCTGCGTCATCACCCAGACTTTTGTGCTTAGACTATCAACTTTTGATTCATATACAGGCTTACCCATAGAGCTTGAAACATCGTTTTCTTTCATAGATACCTTTGCTTCCATATCATGAGTGCTATATCCAAATATGGTTAATGTAAAAATAATTACCATAATTGTTAATAAAGATACATATTCCTTTTTCATAATAACCTCAATTATATAATTTAATTTTTAATATTTTGATATTGAAATATCCATATTTAAGTTTTATTTATCACCCGGCCGCGATTCAACCGGAAACTCTCACTTGCGCGGGGCGCAATAATTCATTATTCCAGAGATAACCGCGACGCAGCTCATCAACAACGGTTCTCGGCTCGCTGCCTTCATGTGCCGCCATCGCCATGGCTTCATGCAGAATATGGTTGAAAGGCGTACCAACACATTTGAAAGGGAGAACTCCGTACATTTCCAGTAGCTTAAATAATTTTTTATGGATGTTTTGTACTTCTTCCATAGAGAGCAGCACTGTGTCATTTGCACATTGCAACACTTTATCCATATCGTCGATGATATCTATCAGGGCAAAAATCATTTCCCGTTTACTTTTCATGGAAATCTTTTTTTCATCAAGTTCAGTGCGGCGACGATAATTCTTGAAGTTTGCAAGTGCTCTAACATTTTGTTCGCGTTCATTCATCAGTTCTTCCTGTAAACTTATAATTTCTGCCTCTAAATCATTTGGCGGCAGCAGGCTTTGTTCGTTCTTGAATATGTATAAATCCATAAAATACCTCATTATTATTTTTTAACTAACTCTTACAAGCTGTTTCCCTAAATTTTCTCCTGCAAACAATCCGATGG
>PLNZ01000033.1 GCA_003142915.1 Ignavibacteriales bacterium
GATGAAAACTGCAATTGGAGAACTTTTACTGATCTTAACAACAACGGTAAATGGGACCCGGGTGAACCGTTGAATGATGACGTTGGCAGCGATGGTATTGGTCCGCTTGACCCCGGATATACAGGGCCCGATGCTGATGGAAGTGAAGGAGACGGAAAGCCCGAACAAGGCGAACCAAACTTCGGCATTCTTGATAAAGATGAGTCTGATCAGCTTGGATTGACCGGGTTTTTAATATTTGCTGTCCATACATACGATCTTAATAATGATGAGAGAAACTGGAACGCACTTTCGTCTTTACCTGCTCCGCACGGGCAGTCTCTTGTCGGAGTTAATCTTGCAAATTTCTTTTCGAGCTATCTTTTTCGCATGGAAGGACGTACAACTTATTCAAATGAACAGGCCTCCATCCAGCAAACAGGCATTACACAAAGATTTTCTATGGCATTAATTTTTGGAATTAATACAGACGATTTATTTAGAAGGAAAAAAACAGTTCAATCAATTTATAATGCAAGCTATCAGTTTGCCAAACCGCCTGCTAAGCCAATTGTCAAAGCAATTGCCGGCGATAAAAAAGTTACTTTGTACTGGGATTCAGCTGCAGAGCTTACATACGATGCTTTCTATCAGAAATATAATTTTGAAGGCTACAGAGTTTATCGCTCAACAGAACCAAATTTTATTGAAAATCAAATTATTACTGATGCTTACGGCAAAGCTACATTTAGGCAGCCGATTGCTCAATTTGATCTTGTTGACGGTATAACAGGTTTATTCCCTATTAATGTAAACGGCGCTATGTTCTATCAGGGTGATGATTCCGGCTTGCAGCATTCTTTTGTGGATACTACAGTGGTAAATGGACAAACATATTATTATGCCGTTTGTTCCTATGATAAGGGATATATTACAACTGATATTACGGGTACAGTGGAAGGAATTCCGCCGTCGGAATGTACAAGTACAATTAAGGTTGATGCTAACGGTAAAGTTACAACCGATGTTAATACTGCGGTTGTTACGCCAACTGCCCCCAGCGCTGGTTATGTATCGCCGCAAATTAGTAATTACACCCATAGCGGCCCTGCAACTGGCATTGCTTCAATTACTATTCTTGATCCGGATTCCCTAAAAAATAATAATACTTATCGTATAAATTTTAAAGATAGTACAAAATTTCATAGTAATCCTTATCCTTATTATTATATTATAAATTACACGGATAATGATACATTAGTAAAACTTACACAGTTTAACACCAACACTATTCAGACATCTGTTATTGATGGAATAAGCGTTGGATTGACTAATGATACATCAGTTACAATAGATGTAGGTAGTACCGGGTGGGTAAAGGGGAAAAGTAATTATTTAGTCGAAACCGGTTTTGATTCAAGGTATTCAGCGGCATATTCGGGACAGCGTGTAAATTTTCCGGCAGATTTTCAAATTCAATTTACTGCACCCGGACAGGGCGATACTTCATATCCTGGAGATGCATTTTCGCAGCCGGAAGTTTCAAATATTATTGTGAGTGATATTACCGATAATATACCGCACATACAATTTATTTTCAAAGATCTGAATAATAACGGGTTATTTGAAGCCGGTGATGCAATATTTTTAATAGCGGGCGACTCTCTTGGCGGAAGAGTAACAAATAATTCCAACCGCCATGTAGGATGGTCTGTTTCACTATTTCAGGATACCACAATTGCTGCGAGTAAACAACTGGCGCCCCAGACTGGGGATATTTATAAATTTGCTACTTTAAAGCCTTTTAGAACCGGTGAGTATTATCAATTTATAACTAAATCTGCCTATTTTGATAAATCAAAGTTTAAGCAGGACATGAATGATGTAGCTGTTGTTCCTAATCCTTATGCGGGAGCTGCCTCTTGGGAGCCGGCTTCTACCGAAGTTGGACGCGGAGAACGTTTGGTCTATTTTATTCATCTGCCTGCAATTTGTACTATCAGGATATATACCATAGCCGGGAAATTAGTACAAACGCTCCATCATACTGCGTCGCTTGCTAATGGACAGGAACCGTGGAATCTGGTTTCAAGAGACGGAATGGACATAGCTTTTGGTATATATGTTTTCCAGGTTGATGCACCGGGATTAGGAACAAAGATCGGCAGGTTTGCAATTATAAAATAACAAACTGTTTGTAAGCTATGGGCTTAAACGCAGATAAATTTAGGCTAAGAGGCATTAATGAAAAATAATATTTTAATAAAAACAATTTTTACTTTCTTAAGTTTGTCGTTTGTTATATTTGGTCAAACGGGCGCTGATGTTTCAAAGGTTGGTACCGTGGCGGCAACTTTTTTGGAAATAGGCGCGGGCGCTGCTGCTAATGGAATGGGCGGCGCATTTGTCAGTCGCGCTAACGACGCATCTGCATTGTATTGGAATGTTGCCGGCGCTGCGGATTTAAACCAAAATGAATTGATTGCAATTCATACAAATTGGATAGCTGATATAAGCTTTGATTATGCCGGATTGGTTTTGGCTTTAGGTAATTTTGGAAATTTAGGCTTTAGTTTTACTTCTCTTTCAATGCCCGATGATATAGTTAGAACGGTTGATCAGCCGGAAGGAACGGGTGAATATTTCAGCGCCGGTGATCTTGCTATAGGTATTTCCTATGCGCGAAAATTGACTGACCGTTTTTCCGTAGGATTTACCGCCAAATATATTCAAGAAAGCATTTGGCATATGTCCAGCAGCGCCTTTGCAATAGATGTAGGCACAATTTTTAGGACTGATTTATTTGGCGGTATGGTAATCGGCGCTTCTATTTCTAATTTTGGTACATCAATGAAGCTATCGGGTATTGATACAAGAACATATGAAAGTGTAGCTCCTGCCCAGCTTGGAACCACCAATCAGGTCCCTTATGT
>PLNZ01000024.1 GCA_003142915.1 Ignavibacteriales bacterium
TTGAATAGAATAAACCTTTTTCAGTTACATATAAAAATAATCCTCCAGGAATTCCAATAATAACAGAAACGAAAAGAGCAATACCAACCATCTGGAATGTTTCGTAAAATGCTTTTAACAAGTCCTGCGAAATTCCTTGAATGTATTCAAATGTCATATTAACTCCAATTCAGCTACGTTTTCTTTCAAATAAATAATTGATTTTTCAATACTTAGTTCTGAACCGTCAATGCCAATAACTAAAATCCCGATTGGCTTCCCGCTTATATATTCAATTTTACCGTGAAGAATTGTAATTGTGACGTCATTTTTTTTTATCGTTTCCGATATTACCGGTTCAAGCGCCAGATCACCTTTGAATATTAATCTGATTAATTTGCCCTTTTGAATTTTTAGAAGCTCTTCGGGAATCTCAAGATTAATAGTATGATCTATTAATTGTTTAGTAAAATCATGTTGAGGATTCGTAAACACTTCATAAACACTGCCTTGTTCAACGACACGACCATTTTCCATTACTGCTACTTTGTCGCAAATCTTTTTAATGATATTCATCTCGTGAGAAATTAAAACTGTAGTAATTCCCATCTTTTTATTAATATCTTTTATTAGATCCAGTATTGAGCTGGTTGTTTCAAGATCTAAAGCCGAAGTTGGTTCATCGCAGAGAAGTATATCAGGGTTATTGGCAATAGCCCGTGCTATACCGACTCTTTGTTTTTGACCTCCGCTGAGCTTCGAAGGGAATACATCCGATTTTTCCGATAGTCCCACCAAAGAAAGTATTTCTGGAATATGTTTTTTCCTTTCTTCTTTAGTTTTACCCGCAACCTTCATTGCAAACGCAACATTTTCGAAAACCGTTTTCGTATTAATGAGATTATAGTGTTGAAATATCATTCCAATTTTTAATCTTACTTTACGAAGATTCTCACCTTTAAATTTGTTAATCTTAACATCATTAATTAAAACGTCGCCTGAAGTTGGTTTTTCAAGTAAATTCATAGTCCTTAATAAAGTACTTTTACCTGCACCGCTTGATCCAACAATCCCGAAAACTTCTCCTCTGCCAATTGTGAGATTAACATTTTTAACGGCTTCAACCACATTTTTTTTACCGGCGAAATGAACACTTATATCATTTAATTCAATCATTCAAAAACCTATTAATCTGTTTGGAAATGAGGTATTTTATTAATACCTCATTTATGTTTTGAAATTATTAATGTTTGATTTTCCACTTATCCAAATACCATTGCGGTTTTTGAAAGGAAGTAAAAATATCTTTTGGGTTTTCAATTGTTTTTTTGAATGATTCTGATTCGATGGCTTCTTTTAAATCTTTGACAAATTGCTTGTTGATATCATCCGAATGAACAGCAAGCACATTTTTATGATCTTCATCAAGTACTTCTTTTATTAGAGCTGAATTAAGTGATATACCCGCTGCAATAGCATAATTGCCATTGATTACAGATATAGCAACAGCATCTAAAGTTCTTGGAAGCTGAGCAGCTTCAACAGGACTGATTTTTAAGTTATAAGGATTACTTTCAATATCTTTTTCAGATACTTTTGTAACATCAACATTTTGTTTAAATGTTATTAGATTATTTACCGCTAATAATTTAAGAGCCCGTGCCTCGTTTGTAGGATCATTTGGAATTGTTACTTCATCGCCTTTTTTCAAGTCCTTGATGTTTTTTATTTTCTTTGAATATATTCCCACAGCATCCGTAGGAATTTTAATAACAGGTGAAAGCTTTAATCCTTTATCTGCGGAAAGTTTTACCAGAAACGGCGTATGCTGGTAAAGATTTGCGTCAACCTCTTTATTATTTAATGCTAGGTCAGGTTGGATATAATCACTAAACTGTTTTAATTCAATTGTATAGCCTTTCTTTTCAAGATATGGTTTTATTCCTCTTGTTATTAAATCGCCGTAGGGACCCGGAGCAACTCCAATAATGATTGTTTTCTCATGCTTTTGAGAAAAAACGGTATTCACGGATAATATAGCTATGATTAAAATCAGTGCTAACTTTATAAGATGTTTCAATTTTCNNCTACCTCCATATTATTAGTTTTATTAATTTCCTTTTAACAGCAACTTTAAAAGAATATATATGCTCCAAGCAATATTCTTAAACTGGATACATTGTAAGTGTTTATAACATTTTCTTTGTTTTTAGAATCATTTGTTCCGTAATCTGCTGAAGTGTATTCAGCTTCAAGACCAAATCTTGTTTTGCCAAAATTCAATACTATTCTTGGGGAGAACCTGTAGATATCTTTAATATTTGTTCCTCTTCCGTAAGCATACAAAGCAGGAGCAGTAACATCATCTGAAGTCCCTAAATTCTGAGTATAACCGGCAAATAATCCAAACTGTAACTGAGTGCCGTAAACAATATCTGTCCAGAAAGATTCAGTATTAAAGTTTGTAAAAGTCGGTATTCCGGTTGCAGGGTCAATTGATTTAATAGCGTAGCCGCCGATTAAATATTGCGAAGCTGGATCCTGCGCATAAATTCCTTCGGCAGTAATTGAAAAGTCATTGTTTTTATATTTGGCAGTAACCTGTCCTATTACACTGCTGATTGTTTCTGTTGTCTGGTATAAAGACGCGGCGGTTGCTTTCGAAACCGATTGTAGTGGTTCAAGTACTTTATAATCTCCTGTTAATGCAAATAAAAAGTTATCATTTCTGAATGCAATTTGTAAATCTGTGTTAGGTATAACTGCATCCTGAGCAT
>PLNZ01000034.1 GCA_003142915.1 Ignavibacteriales bacterium
ATCCCGTTATATAAGCATTCCCGCTGACATCTATTGCTATTGAATTTCCCTGATCGGTACCACTTCCCCCTACGAAAGTAGAATAAATCAAACCGCTTCCCCTTGAGTTTAGTTTTGTGATAAAAGCATCGGAATATCCACCACCATAAGAAATCTGATAACCGCCGGTTGTAGTGGGATAATTTGAAGATTCAGTATAGCCAGTTATATAAGCATTTCCACTCATATCTAGTGCAATTGATTCTCCACAATCCCAATTATTGCCCCCAATGAAGGTAGAATAAACTAAAGGATCAATTACAAGTTCTTTAGTTGCATCATAACCATCTGCTTTTATTCCTACCGTTCCGTCTTCTTTTTGTTCAAATTTGCACTCAACTTCTTTCTGAGTCCCGCCGTCCATTTGGTATGCGAAAATTTTTCCATGTGTTACTTCGCCTATGCTTGTCTTTAGGACTAACTCTCCATTTGAATTTATGCTTATGCCGTTCTGTCCTTCAAACTTAAACTTTATCCGCGATATATCTGCTCCCGGTTTTGCTTTGTAATCATACCTTAGCATTCCATTATCATTATAGTATTTCACGTCTATGTTTTTATATACGCCTTTTAGTTCTACATTATTGTAAAGAGGTACATTGCTTGCCCATTTACTTTGATCATTGCCTATAAAATAATTGTAATAACCTTCTTCCTGGTTGTTGCCTACTTGGGTAACTTCCTTCTCAGAATTAATCAATTCCATTTTTACCACATGACCTTGTATGGAAGTATTTTTATTTTCATAATCCCGCTTTTGTTGAGGGTTCATCTTTAATGTTTTAGTCTCATCAAAATTCCGATTTACCTTATAATAATCATCAACCACACCGGAGTTAGTAATCCACGCGTTTATACCTCCAATACGGGCAAGATATTTTACTTCAGGCTCCCACTGACCTTTATTCTCAATAAAGAAAGTTTTATCTGTTTGGTTAAGAGCTTTTTGAGGACTGATTAATTGTTGTGCATTAACTGTTGCGTAAAACAGAACCAAAAGGACCAAGATTTTTTTATACATAAGACTTCCTCTGTTTCAGATTCAAAAAGGAATTTACCTTTTTGTAATTATTATAAAATTATTACATTTTCTTAAAAAAAATAAAAAGGACGCAACTCTCATTACATTCCTTCACGAGGTACTGGCGTACCCATCGACAAAAATGTAAGAAAGCGCGTCCTAGGATCAGGACGCAGCATTTCATGCATGTTCTTGTCGATTTTGAAAGTGCCAGTTTCCGTGAAAGAACATAGCAATTGCTACGTTAATATTTATTTATTTAATGCTTTCTAATAAAACTCCTTAAATTTCATTCTAACTTAGTTATTTTCAAAACATTAGACAATAGGTGTTTTATCTGTAAATTTCTTAGAAATTTTTAAAAAGTAGATTTATGGAACAGATTGTTAATTAGATTTAATTATAACCTTTAAGTATTACCAGATCCAATAAAAGTTAATGAACATTTTGATGAACCTTAGAGTAATATATTATCAATTCTTTCAGTTTTGTCAATATTACTGCTGATGAGGTATCAGATGCTTAGGTTAAATAATCTAAGTGCAGCGTTTCTTTATCCTTTATCGGGAGAATGTCAACCACTGGCAGTGGTCTTGTAATTCTGCTTATGCATGTGATAATAATTATTTTACCAGGTGTTAAATTTTTTTTTATCCGGCGGATCAGGTACCATCTTTTTCGTCCGCGCTTCTTGAAGTTTGAACACTGATATCCGATCGGTAGTTTCCACGGATAGATACCCTGATTGATTCGTACAAGCATACCATCACTGCACCGTTGCTTCCGAATAGCATTGTCATATTCGGTGGCACTGGCAAGCACTATCTAGATAAATTACTCAACAGGCTTGTTGCCGATGGGCTCGGTAACCAAGTGTAGTGTGGTAACGTAGTGTGGTTCCGTAATCCATGAGGATTTTACGAAACGCAAAATGATCTTCTGTGTTGCGGACAAACCGGTCAACCCGTAAAACGATAAATACCTGTATCTGTTTTTTATTCTTCCGGCAAAATTCCAGCGCTTCCAAGAATTTCTTCCTGTTATTCAGGCTTAAATCCTTTGCGGATTCACCTTCCTCAAGATACACGTCAACCACTTCGATCCCTTTTTGTTCACAATATTTTTGGCACGAAGTTTCCTATAACTTTACAGACGTTCCCTTAACCTGTTCGTCGCTTGATACCCTGGCATAAATGACGCCTTTCATGTGAGGTATTATGTTATTGCCAGAATGACATTTTTCACCCCATATCAGCAGTCTTTCTTATGATTTACGAGGTTCGTACCATTAATACCGTTTAAAAGGGTTAAAGTAAAGTTTAAAGGCAGCCCTCAAGATTGGGTTCTGAGGTGGCACCCGAACCTTCAGATAACGCTCGAAGGCGTAATTTTCTTTCCTGATTCCATTGCTCGGAAAGGATCTCCGCAAGCAAACGATATTCATCCCTGATTTCGGTCAGATCTTCATCAGAGAGCGACGGGTCGTTGATAATTTCTTTGATTCGTTCGATACTGAGCATATCTATATGCTCAGTATAAAAATAATTAATTCGGCA
>PLNZ01000223.1:0-6126 GCA_003142915.1 Ignavibacteriales bacterium
ACAATGTGGTCTTGCTGAATGGTTTTTAAGTCTTTTCTCCTTCCCTGGATATCCTTACCTCTTTCAAATACGACAGGTTTGATACCTAGTTCAATTAGTCTTAACGCTGCAAACATCCCGGCAGGTCCGAAGCCGATAATCAAAACTTTTTTATTATTCTTTACGAGCCGGTAAGTTATTTTATTTTCGGTTTTCACAGGCAGTTCGTTTACATACACATCGCAAATACACCTGTACACAGGAATTTTTCTTGCGTCAATAGACCTCTTTTTTACAACAATCGCTGTAATTTCTTCGGGAGATATCTTTAATATTTTAACGGCTTCAGAATTTAGTTCCGCTTTATCATTTACTTTATCAGGTGGTAAAATTATTTCGAGGTGTTTTATCATTTTTTCTTGTCCTTGCTCATAATCTCACCCGCTTAAAAAAACAAAATTCAATGTAAGGGAAAGACTAAATATTTACGATACTAATACAATCCCTTAACAAGTCCGCCGTCCACCTGGATTGTATTGCCGGTAATATAGCTTGCTTGTTTGGAAGCCAGGAAAACTACAACAGACGCTATTTCGTCGGGGCTTGCAAGTCTGTTTATTGGAATTTCTTTTGCCATTTCAACTAAAACTTCTTCATGCGATTTAGCAGACTGTTTAGCTTTATGTACAGCAATATCGTATATCCTGTTTGTTAATGTGTAACCTGGAGCCACGCTGTTAACGGTAATATTAAATTTAGCAACTTCATTGCTAAGCGTTTTTGCAAAACCTATTAAACCGGTTCTCAAAGAATTTGAAAGCATTAAATTATCTATCGGTTGTTTAACAGAAACCGATGTAATATTTATTATTCTGCCCCACTCATTTAGAATCATATCAGGGACAACAAAATTACATAACCTGACAGCACTTAAAAGGACCTGTTCAAATGCTGCCTGCCAGTTTTTTTCACTAAGCTGCTGAAAGTTACCGGGCTCCGGTCCACCGCAGTTGTTTACTAATATTTCTATCCTGCCGAGCTGCTTAGTAACTGTCTCAATAGTGGTTTCTATATCTTTAATATTATTAAGATCGCAGACACACCATACAGGCTCCATACCGTATTTCTTTTTAATTTCTTCTGCTGTATTCAGAAGTTCATCTTTATTTCTTGAACAGATAGCAACGCTGCATCCTTCCGCGGCAAATCCCTCGGCAACAGCCCTGCCTATTCCTTTACTGGAAGCAGTTACGAGAACTGTTTTCCCTTTTATTCCCAGATCCATACCAATTCCTTTTTATCTAAATTCATTATTTATTGAAGTTACGCAGTTATTGCAAATTTTAATGAATTACNNAACCGAGGTTGAAGCCAAACCTCGGTTAAAGTCAAACCTCGGGGCTACTTTAAATATCATTTGCGTAACTTTAATCATTTATTAAAAAAGTCTAATAGACTGATATAAAATAATATAAGAATGAGAATTAAAAAGCAAATTAAAAAATTTTAGGGGAAAAATATGTGTTGCAATACTTATCTAACCGGCAGGCAGGAGTAGCTCATCCCCGCTGCAAATTTGATAACGACAATATTTTTATTACTTAATATGGAAAATATTAAGTACGCCGACCCTTATCATCATAACGGCTATTGCAGCAAGAAAAAGTGAAGCTATCTTGGCAAATGCTTTTGAGCCTCCATCTCCCATGATTTTTAAAAGCCATCTGGCATTAACAAGTACCAGCCATGCAATGAATAAATTTAATGCCATAGACACAATTGTGGGAACATAGCCAAAATTTCTGACAAGTATAATAATTGTAGTTAATGCCGCAGGTCCCATAATAAGGGGAATGCCAAGAGGAACCACCCCGATATCGGTTGAAGGTTTTCTTAAACTCTCAGAAGAACTGAGGATATCACTTATTGAGATGATAAGAAGTATTATCCCACCGGCAATTCTAAAGTCATCAATAGTTATCCCCATAAAATCGAGTATTAATTTTCCGCTTATTATAAATAAGTTTGCAACTATAAATGCTGCTAATATAGCTTCAAAAATTAATTTCTTTCTTTGATATACGGGTATTCCTTGGGTGTAGCCTATAAAGATAGGAACTGTTCCAATAATATCAATTGCAACAAACAGAGGGATAAAAGAAAGCAGGAATATATTGAAGTTCATAAACTTTTTCTTACTTATATAAATTCAATCCTGTCAGCCAAATAAAAATGTTCTCAATATTGCGGTGACAGGTTTCAACCTGTCGCTTTTTAATAGACAGTTTGGACATGTCAAGACTATTTTTCTTGCCTGCTAAGCTTTTTTAGTTTTTATTTCTTCAACTATTCTGTTAGTATCTCTTGCAATAACAAGCTCTTCATTTGTAGGGATCCGTAAAACAGGGACACGTGAAGAATTTTTAGAAATAATCTTTTCTTTATTCTTATTTTTTTGATCGTCAAGTTCAATTCCAAGAAATTCCAGCCCTTTACAAACCTCTTCTCTAACTTCGGGAGAATTTTCTCCAATACCACCGGTAAATACAAAGGCGTCCAAACCGCCCATAGCTGCGGCATAAGCACCCAAATATTTTTTAACCCTGTATGCAAATATTTCAAAAGCATACCTTGAACGTTTATGCCCTTCATTTGCCGCAATAAGAACTTCACGCATGTCACTGCTTTCCCCACTTATACCTAAAAGACCACTATGTTTATTTAAAAGAGTATTAGCTTCGTTAAGAGATAAGCCTTCTTTACCCATAATATATAATATAAGCGAAGGATCAAGATCGCCGCTTCGTGTTCCCATTAAAAGGCCTTCAAGCGGAGTAAAGCCCATTGTGGTATCAACTGAAACTCCATTTTGAACTGCCGCCATACTGCATCCGTTTCCCAAATGAGCAGTTACGATTTTTAAATCTTTCAGTTCTTTTCCTAAAATTTCCGCAGCTTTATTAGCCACATACGAATGTGAAGTTCCGTGAAAACCATATTTTCTTATTTGGTGCTTCTTATAAAGTTCGTACGGTATGCCGTATAAAAAAGCTTTTGGAGGCATTTTGGTGTGAAAGGCAGTATCAAAAACCGCAACCTGAGGAACATTAGGCAATATTCTTTTTACTGCCTGAATTCCTTTGATGTTTGGCGGATTATGAAGCGGAGCAAGTTCAATATTATCCTGCAAAACCTGCATAATTTCATCAGTAATAAGAATTGAATCTGTAAAATGTTCCCCGCCGTGAACAACTCTATGACCTACAGCTTCAATATCTTTTTTATCGTCTATTACACCATGGTTTTTACTTAACATTACACCAAGTACATATTCAATAGCAATTGTATGATCAAGAATTTCACCTGCAATTTTAATCCCGTCTCCGTCGTAGCGGGTGTGCGATAAAACAGCGCTGCTCATACCGATACGTTCAACAACGCCTTTGGCTAAAGCAACTTCTTCAACCGTATCAAAAAATTGATATTTTATAGACGAACTGCCGCAATTTAGAACTAATACTTTCATAATTTTTTCTTTCGCTTATCAAAATTTATTGAACAATTTGTCCATCTTCATCATATTTATAAAAACCTTCACCGGTTTTTCTGCCAAGCTTTCTTTCACGAACAAGTTTTCTAAGAATGGGGCAGGCTCTATAACGTGGTTCGCCCAATGTTTTCCAAAGAGAATCCATCCAAGCCAAAACTTCATCCAGTCCCATCATGTCAGCCATTTCCAGGGGTCCATACTGGAAGTTGTAACCCAGTTTCATAGCAGTATCGATATCTTTAGTATCAGCTACACCTTCAAGAAGTATATACATTGCTTCGTTAAGAAGTGGAACAATTGCGCGGGTAGTAACAAACCCGGGATACTCATAAACTTCAACCGGTGTTTTACCGATTTTTGCCGCAAAGATTTTTACCGTCTCAACTGTCTCATTTGAAGTATGCAGGCATTTTATCAATTCTACAAGCGGAATTTTAGGTACAGGATGTAAAAAGTGCATTCCTATAATTTTATCCGGACGGCTGGTTGTTTCAGCAATTTTAGTTAGACTTAATGTTGAAGTATTCGAGACAAAGATAGCATCTTTCTTTGCCAATGAGTCCAGTTCGGAAAAAATTAATTGTTTCAAATGAAATTCTTCACCGACAGCTTCAATTATTAAATCATACTCATTTATTTTTTCAAGAGTGTATTTCCAATTTATCCTGTTTAAGATTGATTTTTTTTCGGAACGGGTCATTGCCCATCTTTTAATCTCACGGTCTATTGACTCGGTCAAATCCAGCTTAGATTTTTCCAGATGTTCCAGATCTTTTTCAACAACCATGACTTCCAGACCGGCTGCAGCAATAGTATGAGCAATTCCCTGCCCCATAACTCCTGCCCCGATAATGGCTACGTTATTAATAATTCCGCGTACATTGCCCGGTACATTTGTTTTTCCCAACAAATCTTCCAGCTTAAGATTTTCTTCCTGCATTTTAGTTATTCCCTGTTTTAACCAATATTAAAAATTAACTGCTAATTGTTAACCTTATATAAAAATTTCATATAAAACCGTAACCTAAGTGAAGTATGGGAAACCGGCTCATATAACCGGTTTACAATCCGCGAGGGTTTTTAGGGATTATATTATAATTTTTATATAAGACAGCTTTTTGAGCACATCAAGCCACTGCCTGATAACACTGAATTTTTCAAATACTATGCCATAAATAACATAATTCAATCATATTATCGTATATTTATTTTATTTACTAAAGTCACTTAAAGCGGTTATTTACACATCAAAAAGTAACTAATTCTAAACTTATAACCTTTAAAAATCTTTCTTTCTAAAAATTGAGATAGCTATTCCCATAGTTAAAATAAGAAAGGCAAGAGATGTTAATACAGGCTGGTAGTCTTCTATTGCCTTACCCGAAGCAAGATTTACCGTTACTTTACCCATTAACTCCGAAGTTTTAGGTATGATATAGTAAAAAGCTTCTATTAAATCTTTTAAAAATTTATTTTCAATAAAAGCGTTGAATTTATCTTTCGCCGTAAAGAGCAGCGGGCTTAGAATAATAAAAATAAAATATGCTATCATCATCCCAAGTGTAGAGCCTTTTGTAATTACACCAAACAAAACAATCAATGAATATAGTACTGCAAAAGTAAATGTTATTGAAAGAATAATATTGAGAAAATAAAAATCCCAGAAGGAAAACTTTATAGAAATTATCAGCCATACGCCAAGAATTAAGAAAGTAATATTTAATAGAACGACCAAAATACCGCCTAAGTATTTTCCCCATAGAAGCTGATCCCGGGAAACAGGCTTTGAAAGGAGAAGATCTATGTTCCCTTTTTCAAGCATAACAGGGACAAAGCTTGAACTTGAAAAAATTGCAAGCAATAGACAAAGACTGGCTAAAGGCGATACTATCATCATCTCTACCATCGTAATAGGATTCCCAAAAGGAGTTGCACCGGCGGCTCCGAGCGATATATTACTTGAAAGGCTAAAAATCAAACCGGTTACTATAAGGACTAAAACGGAAATGATAAGAAAAAAAATAAATACTTTTCTTGCCATTGCTTCGCGCAATGTATACCACGTCAATATCCATAAATTTTTCATTTTACATTCTCCTTCCGGGAAGCATCTGCGGTGCCTTCGGCTTCTTTAATTAATGATATGAACATTTCTTCAAGGGTATTTTTCTGCTGAACCATTTCTTTAATAATTATACCGTTATTTCTCAGCAGATCAAGTATACGGTTCAAATCCTGTGTATCTGCTACCTTGAATGAATAATATCCGCCGCCGGTGTTTGTGAAATTTGCATCCTGTTGTACTTCAGCGGGAAGACTCTCAATACTTCCTTCCACACTTATTTTGTATTCTTCTTTTTTTTCGGTTAATTCTTTTACGGTTCCTTCGCGAAGAAGTTTTCCTTTATTCAGAATGCCTACCCTATCTGTAATCATCTCAACTTCGGAGAGCAGGTGGCTGTTAAGGAATATGGTTTTATGTTTATTTTTCAGTTCAATTAAAATATCCCTGATTTCTTTTCGCCCAATTGGATCAACGCCGTCTGTAGGTTCATCAAGATAAATCAATTCCGGATCATTTAGCATTGCCTGTGCCA
>PLNZ01000223.1:6150-6334 GCA_003142915.1 Ignavibacteriales bacterium
CCAAGCCGCTTAACTTTCCAAAAAATTGAAGAACCTCACCGCCTGTTAAATATGCCGGATATTTATGATTTTCAGGAAGATAACCAATCTTTGATTTTACTCTATAGTCATTTATTTCTCCTCCTAAAATTTTAGCGCTGCCGGATGTCGGAAAGATTATTCCAAGCAATAGCTTAACCAAGGT
>PLNZ01000330.1 GCA_003142915.1 Ignavibacteriales bacterium
TACGATGTCTTTCACAAATTTTTCATTAGAAGAATACTCTAAGCATATTTTTTCAGATATCTCTGCAACTTTTTCTGAGTGGTTTTGTGTGTATTCGTCTTTTTGTTCCAGAGCATTAGATAAAGACAACAATGTATCTAAAAACATTGTATCTCTTTCAGCCTGTATTCTTTCTATTTTTTCGCGGAGATGTTCAGCAACGTATTTATTTTTTCTTAAATTTTTAGTGTTTCTTGAAGCGTGCATAATAACTAAACTTAACAGCAATTTATCAAAGGGCTTTGTTAATATGTAAACATCTTTTGCTATCAAAGTATTCATTATATTACCAATAGGAGCAATGTTATGAACTAAGATTATAGTCAAATCAGAATCTAGAATCTTAGCCTGTTCAATCAAATCAATGCCTTCATGACCGTTACTAACTATCATATCAAATAAGGCCAGATCAAATTGATTAGCTTCTATTAAAGAGATAGCCTGTACAGACGATCTTGCAGTCTTGCAATGTCCTCCGTGCATATCTATATAATCTTGTAAAAATTCAAGCTGATCTTTGTCGGTATCAACAATTAAAATATTTAAATTTGTTAGAAACTTTGTATGTGGGCACCCTTTTTTGTTTGAGCTGTTCTCATGTTGCGACATAAGTTTCTGACCTTTTCGAGATTGGTGGTTTGCTCTTTCCTTTCTCAGTCCAATATTGATAGCTTATTAATTCAATTTAGTTCTCCGCCATATCTCGTTTCTATAGGTAAGTTATTGTTTGTAATACACATAGAGACTCAGACCGATTAAGACCTTAAGAGTATCGTAAACCTTTATACATTATACTATCAAGTACTAATTATCTATCGATATATTTAAATATAATATGAAACTATCCCATTACGCAAGAAAACTAGGTATCCATTACGTCACGGCTCTCCGTTACTGGAAAGCCGGAAAAATCAAAGGCTTTAAAACGCACACAGGAACTATCGTAGTCACCGAAGATTTATGCGACAGCTTTGGAGAACTAAAAATAGCCCTCTATGCTAGAGTCTCCTCGTCCGAAAATAAAAGCAATCTCGAAAAACAAATGGAAAGATTAAGAACTTACGCTTGTGCAAAAGGCTACAAAATTCATAAAGAGGTTATGGAAATAGGCTCAGGAGTAAATGACTCGAGAAAAAAACTTGAAAGCCTCCTTAAAGATAAAGAAATCAATCTCATAATTGTTGAGCACAAAGACCGCCTAACAAGGTTTGGATTTAATTTTCTGGAAGTTCTTCTCAATAACGAAAAAAGAAATATTGAAGTTATTAATAATGCCGAGTCTAAAAAAGAAGACCTCATTCAAGATTTTATAAGTATCATTACATCTTTTTGTGCAAGAATTTATGGTCAAAGAAGATGTAAAAGAAAAACTGAAAAAATAATAAAAGAGCTAGGAAATAATGATCCAGACCTACAAATTTAAAAGCTCTTATTCCAATAAAGCTAAACTTCAAGCCGTCCGAGATATTGGACGTGCCTATAAGAAGTATTACAATAAATTAATAATTAATACTATTTCTAACTTCTATAAAAATGAAGGAGTTACACCTAAGTTCCTTCCACGACTAAACATAGAAAAACTCTCGGAAAGATACAAACAGACCTGCGGAAAACAAGTAAAGTCCAATTTAGACTCTTGGCTCTCAAATATAAAAAATAGAATCCGAGATAAAATAACAGCCTCTAATCTCTCGGAAGAGAATAAAAAGATCCTTTACTCTATAAATAAGTACGGAATGTGGTACAAGAAAGAAGTCTTAATAAAAGGAGAAGCAGTTTCCCAAGACCTTTTAAAATTATCCAGAAATTTGTTTAAGCACAGCAGGGGAGATTACCCAAAGTTAAGAAATACCGCTATGAATCTTGATGAAAAAGTGGCCTCTGTTGAAAAATCCGAGAACAGTTTTGATTACTGGATAAAGCTGGCCACCCTAGAAAAAGGCCATCCTATCTATTTGCCGATCAAGTCCTACAATTATTTCGAGAACAAAATTGGAGTACTGAAAAGACAAATCCAAATAATAATCAGACCAGACAAGATTGAGTACGGATTTGTTAAAGACGTCGAATGCAAGAAAAAAGAATCTATTGAGGGTAAAATTATAGGGATTGATACTGGAGTAAAAATCCCCTTAACCACCTCGACAGGAAACCAGTACGGACAGAGTCTTTACGGACAGCTCAGAAGAATAGATGACCAAATAATTCGGTGTGTCCAAGTAAGGATGAAGAATGGATTTTATAAAAATTCTCCGAAACTTAAAGGTCTCTACAATCGAGCCAGAAACTTATTAAAGAACGAGATTGGCCGGATAAGCAACGAGTTTTTTAAGAACGAGAAACCTGAAGTGCTTGTCTTAGAGAACAATAAAGAGGTTACGGAAGGGCTGGAAGGTTTCAGCCGAAAAATGAAGAGGATCATTAAGAAGTCTGGAATGGGTCAGCTTAGGGATGTCTTGATAGAAAAGTCTGACAGGAACGGAGCTGAGGCAGTCAAAGTTAATCAGGCCTATACGTCTCAGGAATGTCCTGCTTGTCATAGTATTGACAAGAAGAATAGAAAATCTCAGAAAGTTTTTAAATGTGTTAATTGTGGTTTTACAAGAAACGCGGATTATGTGGCCTCTATAAATATCAGGAATAGACGTTCTATTACCAGGGTTGATATTTACACGCCGTATAAGCTAGTTCGGGGATTGGTCGAGGCCTTTTATAGTCCTTTGCCGGTCTTTCAGACGTGAGCACTGTATAGTTGTGCCCGGCCTTAGTTCCTGTTGTGTGGGGATGATGGCCGAAGGGATTTCGTGTCTTAAATGTTAGCGGAATTTCGAACTATGAGCAATATAAAACGCCAGAAGAGGCTGTTAAGGCCATGCAGGAAATTTATAAAAATTA
>PLNZ01000016.1 GCA_003142915.1 Ignavibacteriales bacterium
ATATTCAACCACACATGCCGGTATATACCTGAACCCGAGTACCATCGACTATTGGGCTGAATAGAATTATCAACCCTGACGGCTATTATATTTTCCCCTTTTTTAATAAAGGGCGTTAAATCGTAGTAAAAGCTTGTATAACCATAGGGATGTTTGCGNNAAACATCGCTATTCATATATACGCCATCGAATTGAATCCAATAATTTTGTTCCTTATGAATTGCGGACAAATTAAAATGTTTGCGATACCAACCTATACCTGTAGGAAGATAACCGCCGGCACCTTTTGTCGGAGCATTTTTATCAAATTCACCTTCAATACTCCAGTCGTGGGGCAGATTAACAGAACGCCAGGAAGCATCGTGGAAAGAAGGATTTTCGGCAGCGCTTGAATCGCCTAAGAAAAATTTCCACCCATAGTCGAATAATATCTTTTCTCTTTCAGTTGATNNTGTGAAAACGATATACTTACAGATAGAATAAATATAATGAATCCGAAAATATTTATTTTTGATTTCATTTCTGTTATCCTTTATTAGTGTATTTGATATTCATAAGTTAATAAACAAACTTGATTTTATAGAATGTACCAATACTATTTCACTTTACAGACAATTAAGTTTTGATTTCTTACGCTAACAAATTATTCGCTTACTATTTCTGCCACAGCATCCGGTAAGCCCTGTGATTTAGCTGTTAACCTAATACTGCCACTTGTCCCGGTAGTTCGTATAATAACAATACAACGCCCGGAAGAAGCGCGGCGTTCAGGCAACTTATAATTTTCAAGATCAGATGTTTCGCCATTATCGACGCAGATAATTGTACCTTCACCTGTTATTTGAAAGTTAATAAGGTTATCAGCTAAAAGTGCCCTGTTGTTGTTTTTATCAAGCAGTTGAACTTCAACAATGGCAACATCCTCATTATTTGCTTTCAGTTTTACCGCATCCGGCTTGAGAATTAATTTTACCGGTTCGGAAACTTCTTTCAGCGTTGATGTTAAGGTAGAGTTATCTGCTGCTTTAGCCATGGCTTTCACCTCGCCGGTTTCATACGGTACATACCACCAAAAACAAGAGTTTGCAGGATCAGATTTCTTATTGCCAAAGGATTTTCCATTTATAAATAATTCCACTTCATTACAATTTGAATAAGCCATTACCAAAACGGAATCGCCAGTGTTATAATTCCAATATTCATTCTGATCGGATGAATTTAAAAAACCTGCCAAATTTGACATGGGATCGACGGACACATTTTCTGAATTTTTCATTTTTCGCGATACAAGATAAAGCATGGGTTTTTCCGACCACATTGCCTGCCGCCAATAATAGATGGGTTTTTCAAATGAAGTCAGGTCAAGCAATCCCGAAGATGATGCGTGAAGCGGGAATTTTCCTGCCTCACCCATATAATCAACCCCGGTCCATAGAAACTGACCGCTAATAAAGTCGGTGTTTTTTACAACCTGCCATGCATAATAATTGTGGGAATTTTCACTACCGAAAATAACCCTGTTGGGATATTTTTTATGATCATTCCGGTACAAACCTTCGGTATAGTTATACCCTGAAATATCCAATAGTTCGGGTAACCCCAGTTTATTTGAAGTTGCAAGATTTGCCATTGCCATGGTAACAGGCCTGGTAGTATCAACACTTTTAACGAGTTTAACAAATTTACGAGCAACGTCTACTATTCGGGCAGCATCCGGGCTGCCCGGATTATAATCTGAATCGGATGGATCGGCATATGGGTCATTCTTTCCATCTATTTCATTACCTATACTCCAGATTATAATACCGGGATGGTTCCTATCGCGGTATAACATGGAGTATAAATCTTTTTCGCTCCATTGTTCAAAAATATCAGGATATCCGTCTAAGCCTGAGATAGTCTGGTTCCAGCCATTAATCCATTTACGTTTGGGGTATTCCCATTCATCAAATGCTTCTTCCATCACTAAAAAGCCCATTTGATCGCATAAGTCAAGAAATTCCGGCGCAACCGGGTTATGGCTGGTACGAATGGCATTGCAGCCGGCTGCTTTAAGCTTTTCGAGCCTGATTTTCCAAATTTTTTCAGGAACGGCAGCTCCAACGCAACCACCATCGTGATGAAGGCAAACACCTTTAAGCTTTATACTTACTCCATTAAGAAAGAAACCCTTATCAGGATCGAATTTGATTGTGCGAACACCAAACGGGGTTTCATATTCATCGATTACATCATTACCCGATATAACCCTGGTTTTAATCGTGTACAAATAAGGATTTTCTATATCCCATAAAATAGGTTTATTCAGAATAATAGACTGGTTAACCGGTGTTAAGCTGTCAGATAATACTACTTCCGTTTCAGCCTTAGCTTCTTCATTTCCATTCCTATTGACTAGTAAGGACAACAGTTTTATTGTTTTAGTTATTTTTTTATCATTAGCAATAATTGTTTTTACAGAAACTTTAGCTTCCGTTGCATTAACTTCCGGAGTTAAAACATATGTTCCCCATTGTGCTACATGTATATTATCAGCAGCTGAAAGCCACACATGCCTGTATATACCTGAACCGCTATACCACCTGGTATCGAGATACTTCCTGTGGTCAACGCGCACTGCGATTACATTCTTTCTACCCACTTCAATATACGGAGTAAGATTATAGAAAAAACTGGTATAGCCGTAAGCATGTTTTCCGACATATTTACCGTTGACCCAAACTTCACTGTTGCAATAAACACCGTCGAACTGAATAGTAATGGTTTTACCCTTGTAACTCTGAGGTATATCAAATGTTTTCCGGTACCAGCCAAATCCGCCGGGAAGATAGCCTGTACAACTAGCTAAATTACTATCAAAATCAGCTTCAATACTCCAATCATGCGGAAGGTTAACAGACCGCCAGGAGGAATCATCAAATAAAGTTTCACGAGCCAGATTTAAATCGCCTAAGTGGAATTTCCAACCCTGATCAAACAATAATTTTTCCCTGTCTACTGATTGTGAAAAAGTAATACTTACCGAGAGGATTAATAAAATAAAGCTCAATAAGAATTTATTTGTTTTCATGGTTAGACTCTTTAATTATTGATCTAAATTAAATTAGTTATCAATTAGTAATAAAAGTACCTGCTTTTTGCAAGGTTAGTTAATTTTTTTTCAAACTGCCAATTCACTTTAAATAATCATTGGCAAAAATCTATTCATCAATGTAATATTTCGCCCATAATTGCATTTCCGGGAACATCTAAAAGCTGGATACTGGACATGGTCTTTAATACCGGTTCATCACTAAATACCCAGACGACTTTTTTCCCGCGTGTTATTTCAAAAGCCTGCGGCGCTTTACCAAATTGATTATGCCCCAGCCAATTAGTCAAAACCAGGTTCCCGTTTGGCAGACATTGCATTCCCGTCATAAACATTAATTCAATTCCCGGCAATTCATTTTTCGATAATTGCCAGGTAATATTTCCGGATTTATTGACTTCAACAACCCGGGGTTCACCGTCATGGTCGGAACATGCGATAAGCGTATTACCGTTTGGCAAACGGATTACGGAATGGGGACCGCCTTTAATAGGTATTTCCATAATTATTTTACCTGTAGAATCATACTCACAGACTTTATCCAATCCGTAATGCGCAACAAGATAATTTCCGTTTTGAAGTTTTCTTGCGTTGCGCATGAATGAATGCCCGCCGTCTATGCTATCGGGAAGAAGATTTATTTTTTTAACAATTTCCCCGGCAGGAGAGACTTCCAATAAAGAACCTGCATTACATTCACCAATAAACGTATTGCCGTTGGGCAGACGCTGGCAGGCATAAATTTCACTTTTAGATTCATAAGAAAAAACAACTTCTTTTTTTCGCGTAACTTCTTTTACTCCATTACCCGTATTGAATAATAGATTTCCGTTCGGGAGAATCCATATATCATTACAACGTTCAGCAGGATATTGCCATTCTATTTCACCATTTTCTGAAATGACATATACATTCCCGCCTGTATAGTCGGTGCATACAAATGAATGTTTAACAGCCGGAGATTCAGGTTTCGAGAGATCGGCGATTTTGGTTTGAGCAGTCAGTAAAGCGCCCATGCTTAGAACCGAGCAGATAAAGACAATAGTAGATTTAAGTTTCATAAAAATTTTAAAATCTCCTTTAGTTATTAACATAATAATCTCTTTNNCCGGGTTCATCGAGAAGCTGGATATAAGTACAAGGGCCCAAATCAGGATTTGCCCATGAAGAAAGCGCCCACACTATTTTTTTATCCGGAGTTACTTCAAAGACCTGCACAGTGCCGGGCCAATCTTCTGTTTTAGGATCTCCGGCAATCCAATTGCATATTACGGTATTACCATTTGCCAACCTGTTTGCGGTTTGGGTATTACCAATTTTAAAAGGTGCGTCTTCCCTGGTGTATTCCCAAACTGTTTCCCCTTTCATATTTACTTCACGTGTGTACCCGGCTCCGTCGCCTGAAATAAGTGTATTACCGTTATGCAGTCTAATAGCAGACCAGGGAGATTTTGCATTTACCGACCACACTTCCTTACCATCCAATGTAAACTCAATCACTTTGCCTTCTCCCATCAAACCCACCATTATGGTACCGTTTTGAGTTATCCTCACATGACGGTACTGCCCGTGAGTATTTGTTGAAGAAGTCGGGATTAAAATCTCCTTCAGGATTTTATTTGCAGCTGTATTAATTATGAGTACTTTTGGAGGATTACCGTTGAGCACCATCAGCACGCTGTCTTTACCAATGGGCTGGCATGAATGCGTTTCCGTACCTTTAGGACATTTAAATTGCCAAATAATTTTCTTTTCCGGAGTAATAATTCCCGCACCCGACATACAAGCGTACACAATATTACCATTGGAAAGCATGGTAACATCATCAAACTCCTGGATACCACCTGTTTCAGTGTGCTGCGGAATGGCATATTGCCATACAACTTTTCCACCTTTTACCAGAAACATTGATTGCGCTTCGGGATGACGCGTATCCCACTCTCCAACATATAAGAACGGATGCTGGTTTAATCCTTTACCCGGTAATGTTAGTAAAGAATCTTTAGCTTGCCCATTAACAGACACGATAAAAGACAATAATAAAAACAGCATCATGTTTAGTTGTTTCATTTCAAAGCTCCATTAATAAAATTGGTTATTTAGATCCAAGTTATTTGTATAATCCTTCCATACTAAACGTACCAAGAATAAAGGATGTTACTCCTGCAAAAGTATTCACTTCTTTTGGCTGGCTAACATACATTTTGTAATCATCCATTATACCTATACTGCTGCAATCATAAATATCAACCAAGCCAATAGAATTTATTTTCGCTTTTTTGATAATTCCCTGATAAGCTTTCTTAACGACAGGGATGAATTCTTTTTTGCCGATATACCCTTTTTCAATAGATTTTTTAATAAGATAAAGATACATACCGGTTCCGGAAGTCTCGTTCCAGTTATCCGGTAAATCCGGTTTATCAACTACCTGGCACCACATCCCAGTCTTAGCATCCTGAACCTTTTTAAGACCATCGCACAAATTGCGAAGAGTTGCAAGAAGATAATTATAACCAGGATGGTTCTGAGGTAAATAGTCAAAAACATCGGCAATTAATACGGCAAACCATCCGAGTCCTTCACTCCATACTTCGGAAGCGAGACCGGTATTTTTATTTGCCCAGCTTGCTTTTCTACTTTCATCCCATCCATGCAGCAGCAAACCATTAGCCTTGAGACAATGGGAAAGAATTAATTTCATCTGCTTAATTACTTCATCGAATGCATAAGCGCTGTCGCCGATTACCTTTCCATAGCGTGCAAGAAACATCTGTCCCATGAAAACACCATCGACCCACATTTGATGTTTAGCCCAGCTTCCGTGCCAGAAACCACCGTCGGAATTCCGGGGGTAATTTATAAAACTACCACGGATTTTCTTTGCAGCAATTTTATATTTTTCAAGGTGTGTCTGCTCATACATAAAAATAACAGCATAACCGGGCAGAAAATTATCCAATGCGGCAGGAGAAAAATCCGGGATATTGCCATTTTCATCTACCTGCTGATCGACGTATTTTTTTATATAGTTAAAATATTTAACATCGCCGGTTGAGCGCCACATTTTTTCCATTGCAAACATCACATACCCTGCTTGCCAGCTAAAGTGATTGGATTGACCTACCCAATGAATACTATCCGGGTCAGGAAATTTTGTAATAAA
>PLNZ01000246.1:0-2618 GCA_003142915.1 Ignavibacteriales bacterium
GCCCCGACACCTGTCCGCCGCCAGGAGGATTTATGTTGGGGACTGCTAATTATAAAACATCTCTGGCTTTAGCCAAAAATTGCGTGTGACTTTAGCCAATAATATTTAGGTTATCGTTATCTCCCGAGTTAAAATTCGAGGTTATTTAATGAAATTTGAATAACTGCGTAATATGAGTTAATAATTGAATTTTTAAGGATAGTAATTTATATTAGCTAAGAATTTTAAGATATTTTATCAGAAATGTCCTGTTTAGAAATGGTTATATCCTATAAGTAATTTAAATTTTGTCTAAGTGATATTATTTAAGACAAGTTTGTTTTAAAATTTTTTTTTGGTCATATTAAAATCAGCCAAAAAATTCGATTTCTTAGGAATATTTTGAAAGTTATATAGGCATAATAATTGTTCCTTTGCAGATGACTTTGTATGTGTAGATGCTTCTATTGCCTGTAATGTGAAAACGTTCAATATGAATAAATAATAAACGAGGTGTTACCATGAGGATAACAAAACAATTTACGAATCGTGAAAGTCAATCCCTCGATAAATATTTACAAGAAATTGGGAAAGTAGAACTTCTTACTGCCGAAAAGGAAATAGATCTGGCGATAAAAATTAAAACAGGAGACCAGACTGCTTTGGGAGATTTAACCAAAGCCAACTTAAGATTTGTTGTCAGTGTTGCAAAACAGTACCAAAACCAGGGATTATCGCTTGGTGATTTGATTAATGAGGGAAATTTAGGATTGATCAAAGCAGCCAAACGGTTTGATGAAACAAGAGGATTTAAATTTATATCTTATGCCGTCTGGTGGATCAGACAATCAATTCTCCAGGCGCTTGCAGAACAGTCCAGAATCGTCCGGCTGCCACTAAACCGGGTGGGCGCATTGAATAAGATTGGCAAGGCTTACAGTAATCTTGAGCAGGAATTTGAAAGAGAACCTAACGCACTTGAGATTGCACAGGAACTTGACATGGATGTGAATGAAATTGCCGACACATTAAAAATTTCGAGCCGCCATGTTTCTATGGATGCACCGTTTACACAGGGCGAGGAAAACAGGTTGCTTGATATTATTGAAAATGAGGAACTGCCAAATCCTGATTCCGGATTGATGACGGAATCATTGAAAACAGAAATTGAAAATGCACTTTCCTCTCTATCGGAAAGAGAATCCGAGGTAATAAAACTTTATTTTGGTTTAAATAAAGAACATTCTTTAACACTTGAAGAAATTGGAGAGAGGTTTAATTTGACCAGAGAAAGAGTAAGACAAATTAAGGAAAAAGCTATCCGCAGACTTAGGCATGCTTCTAGATGTAAAAATTTAAAAACATATTTAGGTTGAAGCGAATGACTAAATTAAATCATCTAATAACGATTTTATGCAGCGTAAGCATAATTATATTTTTTTCAGGCTGTGCCACTTCTTCAGATTCATTGCGCTATCATAGTGCTTCTGAAAAACCTGATGACAACAAAACAAATACAAGGTTCGGCTCTAAGGAAGAAAATAAAAGCCCTATAGGAACAATTGCGGAAAAAATTGATACCTCAAATTTTGATGAAAGTGCATCTGATTCCGATCCCGATGATGTACCTGCCAACCAGAAAAAATTCGATATATCCTCCATAATAAAAAAATACAGTACGAAAGGAAATAATAAAAACTTAACTCCCGAACAGATCAGTGCGAGAGAAAAAATTCTTATGGAGATAATAAAGTATATCGATACTCCGTACAAATACGGTGGAAATACAAAGGACGGCATTGATTGCTCTGCATTTACTCAATCGGTATATGATAAAACCCTTGCAATTGAGCTTCAGCGAAGTGCAAGAGATCAGTTCCAGGAGGGTGATGTAGTTGGGGATAAAGAAGATCTCCAATTTGGCGATCTGGTATTTTTCAATACACGCAGAGGGGTTAAGCCGGGACATGTTGGTATCTATATTGGTGACCATTTATTCGCACATGCAAGCTCAAAAAATGGAGTAACAGTTTCTTCGCTTGATGAGGAATATTATTCTAAAAGGTTCATGGGCGGCAGAAGAGTTGAAGATATGCCTGGTTCAGGGACAGTTTCTAATAACAATAACTAATCTATTTATTATCGGTTAGTACAGTATTTCAAGTTAAATAAAAACCGGAGTGTATTTAGTTTCCTTTCAATCGAAATTCTCTTTTGTTTGAATTATTTTAAAATCCATTGAAAACAAATTCAATGAGAAAAATATGACCACTTCAAATCATTATTCCTTTCGGGAAAAATTGCTCATCATCATTTCTCTTATTATAACATTCTTTGTATCCGGCATTACTTTTGCTCAGGTTGAGTCAATTAAGGAACTAAAAAAAGATGTTCAAGCTTTAAATGAAAAAGGAATCAGCGTAAAGCTCGCCGATCCCTGGACGATTGACCATATTATCAACACCGAGGAACTTTCAAAAGAATTGTCGAATGTAAAAACTAAAAAAACGATAATCTATCATGTCGGCTTTGATTTTCTTTATAAGCAAGGGCATATACCCGGCTCAATCTATGCAGGGCCGGCATCCAAACAACAGGGATTGGAAAAGATCAAGGAAGAAATAAAAAATATTAAGCAC
>PLNZ01000246.1:2642-8312 GCA_003142915.1 Ignavibacteriales bacterium
TTAAGAAATAGTAAATTTCAATTAGGTATCTGGTTAAAGTAACGGATTTTTGATATGTTATAGTTATAAATAATTATTAAAGAAGTAGATATCTAAACATTCAAAAAATTCGGATTATTATTTGTAATGCTTCATAAAATCCTATCACTTATATTCGGTCTTTGCAGCCTGACCTATAGTCAGTATAATCTCGATTACTTTATTAATAAGGCACAAAATAATTCACCTGCAATAAAAGATTACACCAATCAATATTTAATCAATAATCTTCAAAAAAGGCTGGACAAAGCGCAAAATTCAGCATTCCAGGTCTATTTATCCGGCGGTTATCTATTTGCGCCTTATTTTAATAATAACGGTGTCCTTCTTACTTCAAATCCGGGTCCCAATGCAATTGGCTATGATGCCGGTATAACTAACGGGGGATTGTATTCTGCTCAGATAAATGTCGAAAAAAACATTTTTAACGGTGCTCTGTTTGATGCACTGAATGATCAACGACTTATTCACGGTAAAAGCTATGAGAATAAATCGAATGAAGAAAAACATAATATCCGGAAACAAGTAACAGATTTGTATCTAAACGCTCTCCAGTATCTATTATTGTACCGGACTTCTGAAGAGATCGAAAGTAATCTGACTGATCAATTAAAAATATCAGGTGATCTGATGTCCAAAGGCTTTGTTAAAGCCCAGGATTATCTTCTTTTAAAAATAGAATTAAAAACCCAGCAAATAGATTTTGAGCAGACATGGCAAAATTATAAAAGCAGTCTTTCGCAATTGTATTCTATATGCGGAGTAAAAGATACGCAGACGGTAATAATAGATACGGTAAGCTTAAATTTATCCGGGTTAGTTTCAGGTTCAAGTTTTTTAAAACAATACTATTTAGACAGTCTTTATGCAGAAAATCAGCAGAAAATATTCGAGGTTAAATATTATCCGCAGGTGAATTTATTCTTCAATGCCGGTCTAAATGCAGTGGAGGTAAACGATATTCAAAGAAAATTCGGGTTGAGCGCCGGAATCAATTTTTCCCTGCCGATTCTGGACGGAAATCAAAAAGATATTACAAGACAGCAATCATTTCTATCGGAACAAACTCTTGTGCAATACAAAGATTATTTAGAAGGTAATATAGCCGCAAAGAGAATAGATTCCGGGGATAGAATAAAAACGTTGGAAAAGAATTTGGATGATTTGAACAGTCAAATTAATGATTATAAAAAAATACTGGATATTTCTGAGAAGCAATTACACCTGGGAAATTTATCAATGATTGAATATCTTACCTTATTAAAAGATTATATAGAGCTTAGAAAAAATAATATTGCTGCGGAAATTAATTACCAGCTTGAGATTAGCAATTACATATATTGGAATTGGTAGAATGAATTATAAAAAGATATTGAATAATATATTGTTTGTAATAGCAATAATTTTAATAACTCAACTGCTGAACTCATGTAAAGGGGAAAGTGATAATACTATTGAAGATAATGCCGGAACCCCGGTTCAGGTTATTCACCCGGTAATTACATATATGAATGACTACCTGGAATTAAATGCTAACACGGCTTTTCTTAACAAAGAAATCGTGAGAGCCACTTTCCAGGGATTTATTGAAAAAACTTACAAAAATATCGGCGATATAATAAAACCGGGAGATAAATTATTCCAGATCAGGACAAAGGAATTAGTTTCTGCCGATACTGCCAAATTGATATTTGGCAACGAAAATTTTCAGGGTTCAATTACTATTAAAGCAAAATCGTCCGGTGTATTAACTGAATTAGACTATCATTCCGGAGATTTCATTTCCGATGGCGAGCTGCTTGCCGTAGTATCTAACCCTTCATCGTTAGTAATCAAGCTCAGTGTCCCTTTTGAAAATGTATCTAAAATAAGATTAAATGAAAATTGTGAAATCACGTTTCCCGGCGGAGAAAAAATTCCGGGAGTGATTGAGAAAAAAATACCCGCGGTTGACTCGGGAACTCAGACACAAACATACCTAATCATGCTCTCCGTTAATAAAGAAATTCCTGAGAATTTAAATGTTATTGTTAAAATACCTGTAAAAGTTTATAAAGATGCTGTGGTTTTGCCAAAGTCTTCGCTGATGACAGATGTTACGGAAAATATTTTCTGGGTTATGAAGTTAATAAATGACTCTACTGCAATCCGGGTAAATGTTACAAAGGGAATTGAAAGTGATAGTTTGATCCAGATTCTTGATCCGAAGTTAAGTGTCTCAGATAATATTATTTTAAACGGAGCATANNTTATTGGGAGGGATTTATTCACTTTTTAGTATTCAAACCGGGCTGTTCCCTAATATAACCTTTCCAAAAATTAAAATAATTGCGGATAACGGCGAGCAGCCTATTGATAAAATGATGGTTACCATAACGACTCCGCTTGAAAATGCGATAAAGAAGGTACCTGCACTTAATCTTATAAAAAGCGCAACAAGCAGGGGAAGCTGTGAAATATCTGCATTTTTCAATTGGAATTCAAATGTAGATTTAGATAAACAGAATATTGAAGGCCGGATAAACTCAATAAAACAAAACTTGCCGCAGGGAATTAGTATAACAATTGAGAAAATGAATCCATCTATCTTCCCTGTGATGGGTTTTTCTATTGAAGGTAATGGGCTAAACCAAATTGAATTACGGCAACTTGCCGAATATACGATCAAACCTTTTTTATCAAGAATTCAGGGAATATCCGAAGTAGTTGTCGCCGGCGGGCAGGTTGAAGAATTTCATGTAAACCTTGATCTTGTAAAGATGAGTAATCTAAGAATTACTCCTCAAACAGTATCAAACAAGATTGGGGTTTCAAATTTTATTTCTTCAACAGGATATTTGAATGATTACAACCGCCTTTATCTTACTATAACCGATGCAACTCAAAATAGTAAAGAAGAATTGGAAAATCTCGTCGTTTTGAACAATCAAAGAAGAGTTGTAAAGTTAAAAGATATTGCCGGTATTGAAATAGGCGCCGAAAAGAATTACACTAAAATTGAAGCCAACGGTAAAGTTGTTCCATTAGTCCAAATTTTAAAGCAGCCGGATGTGAATTTAATAGATGTGGTAAATTCGGTAAAGAATGAATTACCCAAGCTGCAGAAGATTCTTCCTAAAGGAGTTAAACTTATTCCGTATTACGACCAGGCGGATTTTGTTTCCGAAGCAACCCGGAGTTTAAAGGATGTTTTGTGGATTGGCCTGCTCCTTGCAATTATTGTTACAATAATTTTTCTGAAATCGTTTAAAGCAAGTTCGGTCATATTGGTTACCATTCCAATTACACTTGGTTTAACCCTAATAGTCCTGTATTCAATCGGGTATACATTTAATATAATGACTATAGGCGCTATTGCCGCCTCTATCGGGCTTATAATAGATGACGCAATAGTTGTTGTTGAACAAATACACCGCACTCATGAGGAAAACCCGGCAGAAACAAGTACTACGCTTGTAATAAAGGCTGTCCGGTATTTAATCCCTGCAATGATTGGTTCTTCATTAAGTACAATAGTAATCTTCTTACCGTTTTTTTTGATGCGCGGGGTTGCCGGGGCTTATTTCCAGGTTATGACTAATACGATGATAATCACCCTGGTTTGCTCTTTCTTTGTTACATGGATAGGCCTGCCCGTTATCTATTTAATTTTTTCCAAAGATGATTCATATATTAAGAATCATAAGGAACTTAAGAGAAGAAACTGGGTTTACTTTTTCATTCAAAGGCCTGTAATTTCTCTTTGTTTTGTTATTATATTAATTGTATCCTCGGCATTTATAATTCCTAAACTGCCATCCGGTTTTTTGCCGGATATGGACGAAGGTTCAATAGTTCTTGATTTCGTGAGTCCTCCGGGTACTTCTCTTGAAGAAACAGACAAGATGTTAAATGTAGTTGATGGAATATTAAAGCATACTCCGGAGGTTGAGAGCTTTGCACGGGAGATAGGCGCGCAAAACGGATTTTTTATTACGGAACCAAATACCGGGGACTATACTATTAAGCTAAAGAAAAACAGGGTTTTAACAACAGATGCCGTTTCAGATGTAATCCGGAAAAAAATTGAAGCTAAATTACCGGCTCTGAGAGTTGATTTTGGACAGCTTATAGGTGATATGCTTGGTGATTTAATCAGCTCTGCACAACCAATCGAAGTTAAAATCTTCGGTAATGAGCAGGATAAATTAAAAGAACTTGCCGATCAGGCCTCAGACATTGTAGACAGTACAAAAGGAACTGCCGATGTATTTAACGGAGTTACTATTGCCGGACCGGAAATACTATTTAAACCAAAAAATGATCAGTTAGCACAATATGGGTTTACACCCAGCGATTTACAGTTTCAGATGGATTCAAAAATAGAAGGGACTGTCGTTGGAAACGTATTGGGAAAAAATCAGCTTATAAATATCCGGATGTTTGAAGGGGAAAGAAATTATTCTATTAATGATTTGAAAAAAAGTCCGATCTTTTTGAATGACGGGACAATACAACCAATAAGCGAATTTACCGATATTGATATAGTAAATGGTATTGCTGAGATTGACAGGGAGAACCTTCAACAGATGTTTGATGTTACTGCAAGGCTGGAAAACCGCGATTTGGGAAGCACACTGAAAGATATTCAGAAAAATATTGTGCATGGAATAAAGCTGCCCCCCGGATACGAGATTGTATACGGCGGCGCTTATGCGGAACAGCAACAGGCTTTTAATGATTTACTTGTAATACTTCTTCTGGCAATACTACTGGTGTTTACAGTTATCCTGTTTTTATTTAGAAATATTAAAGTTGCAATTGTAATAATTGCTATTGCTATACTTGGTATAACTGGGAGTTTTTTGGCGTTATTCATAACCGGAACGCCACTTAATGTAGGCAGTTATACAGGAATAATCATGATAGTCGGGATAATTGGTGAGAATTCCATATTTACATACCTGCAATATGTGGAAGCAAGAAAAGGGAATATGAATAAAGAAGAATCAATTGTTTTCTCGATTTCTACAAGACTGCGTCCAAAGCTTATGACCGCCTTTGGAGCTATCATAGCACTGCTGCCTCTTGCAATTGGAGTAGGTACAGGTGCACAAATGCACCAGCCGCTTGCAATTTCTATAATTGGCGGGTTTATCATAGCCTTGCCTCTATTGCTTATTGTACTGCCTACAATTCTCAGAATGATTGAGGAATAGATACAACTCATAAAGGAATTTTAGTTTCTATGAGCTGTTTATTCAATTACTTTGGAAATAAATCCTTTTGCAGAATCAAATTCCGGATTTTCCAAATTTTTTAATAATACTTCGGTCAACCATTTAGGTACATGATTTCCTACGCTTTTAACAAAGCTTTCTAACTCACCTACTTCAACAATAAATAGTCCTTTTTCTTTAAATATTTTCTGTATTATTTCAAATGCCGTTGTTGAATTACCACTTGGTATGAAGGATTTCCCACCTTCTTTAGCTGTTGCCCAAGGTGAAACCTTTTTAAGAACCTTTTGGATTTCATCAATCTTGTCTTGAGGAAAGCTTACAGTATTTACACTTTTAATAATACTATTAATCCTTTCTTTCAATTCATCTTTCCCCAATTCCGGACGTTTTTGCTCAATTGATTTTTTTA
>PLNZ01000120.1 GCA_003142915.1 Ignavibacteriales bacterium
ATAATGAAAGCCCGGACATTATTGGCTTTTTCGCCAGAGGCGGACAGGTATTTCACCCCTAACGGGGTGAAGACAAGATCGAATTCTAAATAAGATTTATAGAAGTGTTTGATGAATAATTAAAAATGAACCGTTACTATGCCATCCCTGGCGGGATTCAGGAAATTTTGGTGGNNTACCGGGACTAAGAAAAAAATAATTTTATGGTGCTGCCGTTTGTTATAGGAAAGATTAAACCTCCGAGGTTGAAGCCAAACCTCCGAGGTTAATAATGAAAGCCCGGACATTATTGGCTTTTTCGCCAGAGGCGGATTAGCAAGCTACAATTTTCATGGCATTTTGGCTAAAGCCGAACATGTTTTGAAATTTATAAAACCCCGACATAAATGTCGGGGCTATTTTAAATATCATTTGCGTAACTTCACTTAAGTTTTAACTTCGATAAGCTCTTTCTTAGTATTTCTTGCGACGGCCATTTCTATTAAAGCTAACGCAATTGCAATAAACAAAAAGTATCTCCAGAGCTCAGAACCAAAACGGGACTGAAGGATGACTTTTGCCGGGTCTTCATTTTTCCCAACATTTATAAACTTTCCTTTGAAGTTAATTTTCTTTAGATATTCTTCAAACTCACTATCAGATATATATTTTATTACCGATTCATGCGGATCAACATTCACGGAAAATTCAGTTAAAATATCAGAACCGGAATATACTTTATAGTTCCCTGCGAGGTCAGTATTCTTATACTCATAAAAATTTGTATTTGGCTGATCCTGAAGATCGATGTAATCATCTGTTTTATCAGGCCTTTCAATTTTTATCTGGGGTGAGGCATTATTTCTCAAATCAATAAGCACGCTGCCGCCTGCAAAATTTTCATCCCGGGTTTGGTCTTTTGCCGCAAGATAATAAACGGACTTATTTATCAGCGGCGCGAATATGCTTTTTAAAGGAAAGCTGCTCCAGCCTAATACCGGTGCTGTGTTAAACGCTAAGACTTTGCCTTTACCAATTTTATATTCGCTTAAGAATGCCGAGCCGTCAATTAACGATATTATACTTTCACCTTTGCCCTGAGTATTCGTCTTGAAATGATAATATATTTCCGGTGATTCAATGTTTTTCTTTTCTTTATTTGCATAAAGATCGCGAAAGACGGGATGATCAAAGTCTACTTTATCAAACTTAATTATATTATTAGTTGAATTAATATTGCCTACGGCGTATAAAGGGGCTGGAATATTTAATCCGCCGGAAATCTTTTGAAATCCCTGCAATGTCGATTTTGAACCGGGCATTAAGAGAATGCTTCCGCCGTTATTAAGGTAAGAATTCAGCCTGTCTATCCCGCTTGAAAGATTTTCCGAACCAATTATTACAATCACACTATACTTTGCCAAATCAAGAGCAGCAACCTGATTGAGATTTCTTTGAGTAATAGTTAATTCAGTTTCATTGCCCGCAGCTGTTAACGCTATATTTAAGAGTCTTGAATCAGCCGGATCGTCCGTAAATATCACCACCGGTATTTCTTTTGGAATAAATAAATCAGAGTATCTCCTATTATCCTGCAGGATATCGTCATCTTCAATTTCGGCAAAGGCATCCACAAAACCGCTTTGTTTAACCACAGCTTCTAATAACAGAGATTTGCTATCGCCCGCATTTAATGAGATGCTTTGCTGAGCGCTTCTTTCTCCATTTATATAAAGCGATACTACCTGATTATCAGCAGGTTGTTTTGAATAATCGGTAACTGTAACGCTAAAGCTTACCGGTTTATCTTTTTCAAAAATCTGAGTATTTAGTTTAAAATTATCTATCCCGATATTAAATGCCTGTTTGCTTTGGAAATTAAACGCATACAACCGGACTTTATCATTTAATAACTGGCTTAAATCGGATAGAGAGCCATCATCGGCTAACCTACCCGACTGAAAATCAGACAGGATATAAATTTCCTTGTTAAAATTATTAGAATTTGATACGACCTTAGCCGCTTTTACAATTGCGGTATTTAACAATCCGCTTGCATCGGAAATCTTAACGGCATCAACCTGCTTTTGAAAAGCCGAGAGATCGCTGATTGTTTTAACTTCACCGGTATTCTGATCGGAGACTAAAATTAAAGCTGCGCCGTCCCCTTCCTGAAGCCGGTTAAGCAACTGCTTAATGACATCTTTAGCCTGATTAAAATAGGAACCTTTTACATCAACCACGGACATGCTTGGGGTATTATCTAAAATAAATACTGCCGTTGTTTTTGCCGCTGAAGTTGTGCCTCCTATTGCGACGCCCTTTAAGGTAGGACGTGCAAATGCAGTAACAAGAAAAAGGATGATTAATACACGCAGGGCAAGAAGAAGCCATTGTTTAAGCTTTATCTTACGTATTTTATTTTTCTGCAGTTCCTTTAAAAAAGCTAATGTACTGAATTCTATACGTTTAAGCTTTCTTAAATTCAAAAAGTGAATAAGTACCGGTATAGATGCGGCTAAAAGGCTAAATAATACTGCCGGATTAAGAAAAATCATTTATGTAACTGCGCAATTAAATTAAGCGCGCTTCCTGCTTTAAACCATTTTATCTGCGCATCATTCATCGTATGATTTAAGATTGCTTTGTCTTCTGTCCCGTTTTTATGTTTTATAATAAGAGTAAGCTGCCTTTCCGGCTTAAGTTTTTTTAAACCAATTATACTTAATTTATCTTCTTCCTGAATTTTATCATAATCAGCCGGATTTACAAATGTTAAAGGAAGCATACCCTGCTTTTTTAAATTAGTTTCATGAATTCTTGCAAAGCTTTTAACTATAATTGCCTTGCCGCCAAGGAAGCGCGGTTCCATTGCGGCGTGCTCCCGGCTTGAACCTTCGCCATAGTTTTCATCGCCCACAACAATCCACCCGGTTTTTTTTGCTTTATATTCACGGGCTACTTCGGGAATTGATTTATACTCCCCGGTATATATATTTTTGGTTTTGCCCGCATCACCTGTAAATATATTTATAGCGCCTATGAACATATTATTGGAAATATTATCAAGATGCCCCCTATATCTCAGCCAGGGACCGGCCATTGATATATGGTCGGTTGTACATTTTCCCTTAGCCTTTAATAATAACGGCAGATCAATAAAATCTTTTCCATCCCAGGGTTCAAAAGGTTTTAACAATTGAAGCCTTTCACTTTTAGAATTAACAATTACATCAACTTTGGAACCATCTTCAGCAGGAGGAACAAAACCATCCTCACCCTGCAAAAATCCCTTCAGCGGCAATTCTTCACCGGAAGGAGGATTTAATTTTACTTTTTCTCCTTTTCCATTTACAAGCTCATCTGTGATAGGATTAAATGATAAACTTCCTGCAATTGCGAGAGCGGTGGTCAATTCGGGACTTGCAACAAACGCAAGGGTTTCCGGGTTACCGTCGTTTCTTTTTGCAAAGTTTCTGTTGAATGACGTAACAATTGTATTCTTATCTCCCGTCTTAATATCCATTCTCTTCCACATGCCGATACAAGGGCCGCAGGCGTTTGCTAAAATCACTCCGCCGAATTCGCTTAATGTTTTAAGCTGCCCATCGCGTTCAATAGTAGCTCTCACCTGTTCGGAACCGGGAGTAATAGTAAATTGAGATTTTGTTTTAAGCCCCATCTCAATTGCCTGCCTTGCAATGCTTGCAGAGCGATCGATATCCTCATAGCTTGAATTTGTACAGCTTCCAATTAAAGCAACTTTAATTGCATCGGGATAACAGTTTGCCTTAACAGCCTCTTTCATTTTAGAAATAGGCCATGCTTTATCGGGAGTAAACGGACCGTTAATGTAAGGTTCAAGCCGGCTTAAATTTATTTCGATTACCTGATCGTAATATTTTTCCGGGTTTAGGTAAACTTCTTTATCGGCAGTCAGTACATCGGCCAATCCTTCGGCTAAAGCCGCAACATCTGCACGGTTTGTTATTCTTAGGTAAGCAGACATTCTTTCATCAAATGGGAATACAGAAGTTGTAGCGCCAATTTCTGCGCCCATATTACAAATAGTACCTTTGCCGGTACAGGAAATCGATGTAGAACCTTCGCCAAAATATTCTACAATTGCGCCGGTTCCCCCTTTTACAGTTAAAATTCCTGCAAGTTTTAAAATTACATCTTTAGCAGAAGCCCATCCGTTCAGTTTACCGGTTAATTTCACGCCAATAAGTTTAGGCCATTTTAACTCCCATGGCAAACCTGCCATAACATCAACAGCATCGGCACCGCCAACGCCGATTGCAATCATTCCCAGTCCGCCTGCATTTGGAGTATGTGAATCAGTTCCAATCATCATACCGCCGGGGAATGCATAATTTTCAAGTACCACCTGATGAATAATCCCAGCACCGGGTTTCCAGAAACCGACACCATATTTTTTTGATATGCTCTCAAGGAAATCGTATACCTCTTTATTGTCCGATACAGCTCTCAACAAATCGTCTTTTGCACCAACCTGAGCCTGGATTAAATGATCGCAATGTACAGTGGAAGGAACTGCGGTAGTTTTTCTGCGGGCAGCAGTAAACTGAAGCAGCGCCATCTGGGCGGTAGCATCCTGCATGGCAACACGATCAGGCGCCAGTTCGGAATAATCTTTCCCTTTTTGCAGTATGGCTTTCGGTTGTTCCCATAAATGAGTATAAAGAATTTTTTCCGAATACGTTAACGGTCTGTTTAATATTTCCCCGGCTTTTGTAACTTTATTCTTATAACCGGAATAAACTTTCTTTATCATATCAAAGTTTGCTGTCATGGCTCAAATCCTTAAATAAAATTTCAATTTCTAATAATTATCTAAAGATAAGGAAAAGAAGTAAAATTTGCATTGCGGAAGGATAAGGGCAGGCAGGAGACGGGAGAACGGAGACGGG
>PLNZ01000287.1 GCA_003142915.1 Ignavibacteriales bacterium
TTGGTGCTGCATTCTGTGTCTGCCTACTCTTATTGTTAGTTGGAGTTATATTCTGTGTCTGCTTACTCTTATTGTTAGTTGGCGCTACATTCTGTGGTTGTTTACTTTTATTGTTGGATGAAGTTTGCTTCTGAGGTTGTTTACTCTTATTGTTGGGTGAATTAACATTCTGTGATTGTTTCCCATTATTGTTTGCCGGAGTCACATTCTTCTGCTGGTTTCCTACATTTCTTTTTGAAATCGGTTTTACATCATTCAATTTCATCACTTTCGCGGGAACAGGGTTCTTTCCATTGCTGCTTACTTTTTGCACTTGCGGTCTGTAAATTTGCAATGCACCCTTGCTGAGGTGTTGACCGGGCCGGGAATCTTCTTGAATAGCAACGGTTTTAACCGCTGTGTGTGTAAACTTTTGGACATCATTTCTATTAGGACCCGCAATGTAAGAAACGTTGCGCCTGTTGTCTTTTTGTATATTAACTATCACTGTTGAATTATTGATGATTGTTACATTTCTACTTCGATCAATATATCGGGAACTAACATCGCTTCTTGTAAAATCCTGATCTCCTACAAATATCCAGCGATTACTTGGTTCATTGTATCCTCTGCCAAAAGATGCACTCATGCTGATACCGGGTCTTAAAGGCGCCCAACCATAATAACCGGGAGAACTTCTCCAGGATACCCAGGCAGGACTCCATTCATTATCAGGAATCCAAAACCATCCGTCATTATTATCGTAATCCCAGCGGCCATAGTGGAAAGGCGCCCACCCCCAGGGATAATCGGAAACCCATGTCCAACCATCATCGGTATATATCCAGTGGCCTGCGGTAGCATATGGACTGAATCCGGGATCTACATTAGGTATCCACACGTATCCGTAGTTGGGATAATTTACCCAATCCCCATAGGGACTTAATGCATCGTAAAAGGTCTGATAACTCGCAGTTGTCTGCGCAGATACTTCTTTCGGTATCATCCATGCACACGTATTCAAAGCTACGAGCATGGCAAAAATCTTTAAGTATCTCATTTCACTGTCCTTTCATTATGTTGTAATTAATAAATTAGGGGCTCTTCTAAAAACTAAATAAAAATAAGAAACAAAGCCAGAAAAAATTGTTATCTTGAATATAAGAATTACAATGGCATAGCCGTCACTAAGTGATAAAAAGAAGAAAAAATAAAGTACACAAATATTTATAACAAACTTACCAAAGCGATAATACCTGAGATAATTATTAAAATACCGGCAATTCTGTTTACCCATCGCAAGCCCACTAAGTCCAGCTTCTTTCTAAAAAGTGTAACACCGGAACTTAGGGATAAAAACCATAAACATGATCCAATAAAGACTCCTGCAACAAGAACTGATCCGGAAAAAATCTTAACCTCATTCTCTAACCCAAGTGCGGCAAATACAGCAATAAAAACAAAGACAGTTAAAGGATTTGTGAGTGTGAGAAAAACAATATAGAAGTATGATCCGAGCATTCCGCTACTGTGAATATGAAATTTAGGATCTGAAGGCTTGGCATGAAATGTTCTTGCGCCAAAAAATAGAAGAAGCGTACCTCCAATCAATCGTATCCATATTCGCTCAGCTGTAATCACACCTGAAATAGAGGTAAATCCAAATGCAGCGACACAACTGTAAAGTAAATCTGCAGTTGCAGCTCCAAGGCCTATGATTAGTCCGCGTAATCGCCCTTCAGTAAGTGTTTTACGGATACACATTATTCCAATAGGTCCAATTGGCACTGCCATCACAAATCCAATAACAATTCCTTTAAGGAAAAGATTTAATTCCATGTTTTTATCATTAAGTTAATTTACTTTTGCTGAAAAGGTTCTGCATCAATGCAAGCTTATTGTTGAAACCCCAGGGATTCACNNGGAAATGCGGATGTAAGTTTTACGGGCGAATCACTTTGCTCATGATGATCCACTACCCATGTTCCGACAAAATAACCAAGCGCAGCCCCGGCAAAAGTATCTGATGTCCAATGCTGATCCTGATAAATGCGTGAAATCATAGTAACCACTGCGGGTATATAAGCCAGCACTTTTAGAACGGGTGAATCGGCATTTCTTGAAAGAACAGTTGAAAGTACAAATGCTACTGTAGAATGGCCGCTTGGCATCGATTTGTTATTCTGGTCAAATATTGAATTGAAAGGCCGGAAAAAACTGTTGCCTTCATCTAAATAAGGTCTTGATCTGCCAATTGCAAGTTTTAAAATAAAGGAAAGTGCCCCGGCATAAAGAGATGCTGGTCCTATTTCATAAGCAATTTTTCTTGTTCCAATATCATTAGTTATAAGAGAATATGCTGCATAGCCGCCAAACATAATTATAGGGGTATATGTTTCTCCCCACACTCTCCCTGCTACAATAGGAGCGCTGTAGTAATATCTTTGATCTTTCAAAACTGCCGTGCGAATAGGCTGATCGGCTTGGGAGACTAAATATGTTCCGGCTCCTACCAATCCTAATGTTAGCCAATCGGTGCCATTCCATTTAGCTGGCTGTTCAACAAAGTCAATAGTTTCGCTGCCGAATTGAGAAAAAGTATATTTTAATTGTGCGGAAACAGAAGATTCGCAAATAATAAAAATTAAAAGCGATAAAAATAATTTATTTCGCATATTATTACCTTTTCTTTTGAATGGAGTAAGAGAAGCCTATAACTATTTTCATTTTCTAAACTTAAAATCTTCTAAATAAACCTGTACGAATAATTTCTGTTCGGTTCTTACAGTATGAGTATCAGGATAATATTTTGAGTATCTATCTGAATAGTAAGCTACTTGTTCAATTCCGGCGCTTAAACCTTTGTAAAGCTGTAATGAAATGCTGGGGTTAAATAATGCTATATAATTATCCCCGGGTGTCCCTGAATATGTATGGAACCAATAATAATAACCCGTAATTGAAAAATTTATCCATCCCCCCAGATTAAGAGTAGTTTCCAGCATTGTATGTGCGCCGCCGCCAAACTCATAATCTCTAAACTGGGATGTGTCCGGTCCTGATACCCTGCTGTTTCCGCCGAAAGGATCAAATACTACGTGCAGATTCGTATAAAGATTATCGCTTTTATCCAGCTTCAGCTTTGTTATTATTGCACCGCCCACCCCAAAAGTTCCCAGCTCAAACGCTCTGTTATCGAAGTAATCATAATATTGATATAAACCCGTCAGCATTTCCAAATTTCCATCTTGTGAGTTTTTCCCTGTTAAAATCCCAAACCCGTCAATAGCATCTAAAACTTTCCTTCCCACTCCGAAGTTTAGGTCTCCCCGAACCGTGAAATAATCATAGGGATTACGAGAAATTTTTTCAAAAGGATTTCCATAATCAAGATTAAGGTTAAGTAATTCGGTCATCCCTCCGGTGCCGAAACTTGCACCGTCATTTATCCAGTGAGCTCCTGCCGCAACCGTAATGTTTAGCGGTTCTTTCTGATATTCTTCTTCAGTCGTTACATTAGACAGTTTTCCCTGAAATAATCTGCTTACAAATCTGACAGGGTCTATAAGTCCNNTCTGTATAAAATTTCACCTGCAGATACGCCGCCCATAGTAGTAGCAATCAGAGAATTACGTTCAGGTGTCCCTGTTTCACCAAATATTTTCCACATATAACTGCCGAATAGTGTAAATGAAGTTGATTCCCAAAAAGTATATCCATTTGCGCGGGCAGCGTTAAAAAATTCCCCGCCGCCGTACGGGTGCAAAAGCATATTTTCTCCGAATCTATCCGGAGCCCAAATCCAGCTTTTTGTCCATGGGAAGCCGGCATGTAAATTACGCCACCAGGAAACAAAGCCCACCCTGGACCAGTCATACTTTAAGATATAAGTATCAAGTAAATTTGTAAAAGCATTCGCAGCAATAACTCCTATAACAGGTGTCCATAAAGGCTCCAT
>PLNZ01000321.1 GCA_003142915.1 Ignavibacteriales bacterium
ATTCGACCCCGGAAAGATTAAACTCCGAGGTTGAAGCCAAACCTCGGAGGTTAATTAAAAATATGTGCAGGGAGTGGGAGTTTTTCCAGGTTCTGGTTTCAAATATTGAAATGGTTCTTATGAAAACAGACATGATAATAGGCAGGGAATACCTCTCCCTCTACCCCGACAAGAAAAAAGGCAAAGAGATTTTTGACATGATTAATAACGAGTATGAGCTTTCCTGCCGTACTGTTCTTGCAATTAGCGGAGAAGAGAACCTATTAGATCATGATAAGTCCCTTCAGCAGTCTCTCTTACTTCGCAATCCTTATATTGACCCAATCAGTTTTATTCAGGTAAAATTTATAAAACAGTTTAGAAAAAAGAATCTTCCAAAGTCAAAAAAAGAATCGCTTCTTATGCTGCTTCGTTCTAACGTTAACGGAATTGCTGCGGGAGTAAGGAATACGGGATAAATAAAATCCGTCCCGATACAATCGGGGCGGATTATATATTATTACTAACTAACGATCAGTTTTTTACAAGCTGAAAGTTAAATTAGAATCCAAAAGAAATCTCGAAAACTTGATTAGCATCGAAATATTTTACACTTCTGTATGCATAATCAACTTTCAAAGTAACGCCGCCTAAATCATAGTTAATGCCTGCGCCGGCTGTAAAACCGTAAATATAATCAGCATCCTGATCAACCGGTGAATAGGAATAACCAACTCTTACGAATAACATTTTGTTATATCCATATTCGGCGCCAACATTATATAAATCGCCGGAGAAGTTATTATTCTCAAAAGTGCCTGAAAATTGCAGTGCATTCACATCATCAATACTAAGAGCATAACCTAAACCTACATCAATTGACGATGGTAAATCAAATGCAGCGGCTTCTATTGAATAAAAACTTGGCGCTCTAAGAAAAGCGTCCGTAGGCGTAGAACTTGACCCTGCTGGAGAGGCTTTTACCAGTAAACCTGTACCTCCGAAAGTCATTTGAGGGCCTATATTGTTAATTGCCAATCCAAAATTTAACCCGGTTATATCTCCCAGGTCTTTATACTGAACTCCTGCATTAACAGCAAAGCCGCTCGCACTAACCTGGGCAATAGTTTCGGATATATAATGGAAAGTCAAACCAATAGATATACGGTCGGTAAGCTGTTTTGCATAAGTCGCACCAGCAACTAAGAATTCAGGGGAAAATGTCTGCCCTGTACCGTCAGGCTGGTCATTTGTTGTAACAGGTATATTGCCTATATTCAACGATTTTACATCTAATGCAACGATACCGAATCCTTCAAAGTTAACTCCTACAGCGCCATATTCAACGCCTATATCTGCGATGTAGTTCATATGTGAAAATTCGGCTGCAACGGAATTCGTCATTCCAGATATGCCAGCGGGATTCCAGTACAATGCATCTAAGCCGGTTGCAGTAGCTATACCTGAACCGCCTAAAGCAATTCCCTGCGCACCGACCGGTATAATAAGTTCCGAAGCGCCTCCGGTACCATTCCTGGTACCTCCGCCGGCGAATACACTGTTAACTCCTAAAAGTATAACAGCTAATATTACTAAAATTCTTTTTAATGTTTTCATTTTTACTCCTTGATTTTCTTTCTTCATTAAAAATGATCAGGGAATTGTTGTTCCTGGATGATTGCCGCTTTAAGAATTTTTGTAGCGCCAATCGCAGGCATATCTATATAAACAATATATAAACCGCTTGCTACAGGCAAACCCGAATTATTTGTTAAATCCCATTGTTGAAACTGAGTACCATCTGTATGATATATAACTTTAACCTGGATGCCCGCAAGATTAAATATTCTAATCGTTGCCGCAGCAGGCAAATGGCTAAAAGTTACAAACCTTGCATATTTACTTGTTTCCTGGGAATTCACTCCATAATAGGGGTTTGGGAAAACATTTATATTACTTACATCTTTTTTAGCCTGAGTTGATGAATATATAGTACCCGGAACTGTAAATGTATATGTGTCTTTACCAATTTGTATTGGATTGTTATAAATTATTTTTATATCATCACCGGTTGTAAAATTAGACGCAAAAAATACCCAGTTCCATGTTGCACTATCAGCAACCACCTGTGAAGTGGGATCAATTATGGCAGCACTATTATATTTTGTATTTACTACCCAGGTGTACATTCTATTCAGAGTATTCCAAACCATAAAGTTTGGTTTAGTAGGATCTCCTTCCCGATCGTAAACCAGAAGGTTAACCTGTTCATTCTTAACTGTATTCCAAACCTCGAAAGGAATCCTAATCATGAAAGCATTATTAGAACCCGGATTAGGATTTAACGGATCATTTGCCAGCTTATATTGATGAGCGGCAAACAGAGTTGCAAAGGAGCCGCCGGACTTGGTTATAACTACAGTTTGTCCGTTTATTGTTGTATCTCCTGTTACTCCGGTCCATCTTAGTTCATAATCCTGTTGTAAGGAATTAATATCAGTTGCACCTACTGTTACGCCTCCATTATAAATAGATAATGAACCTTGTGCAGTACCACCGTCACCAAAAAATGTAAAATCTGTAATTTCATATAGACTCTTGGCATCTTCCCATCCGGTACTTGAAGCAAAGTTCATTGGCGTTCCATTTAATATAACATTACCTAAAGTAGTAGGGGCAACAAAAGGATTATTACTGCCGTTAACAGCTACTTGAATTCCGGCAAAATTAACTGCACCTCCTCCGAAATTCATGCCGCCGTTACTATAAGATGAGCCTCCGGGTCCATAGATATTATTTGCTTTAAAATACGTTTGGGGGTTATAAAGATCTGACCCGTTATATATTGTTTGATTCTGAAGTACTATATTCCCTGTTGTCACATCCGTAACATTCCATTGATTCTGAGTAATAAGTTGATTTGCTATTGTAGTTAAAGTATCTGTACCAAATATATCAACAAGTGTTCCGCCATAACCGTTTTCTACACCAAAATTGTCATCATACATAATATAGTTTGTTTGTAAAGGTAAATTCGGTGTATTAATTATAAAAACTATGTCTTCGCCACCAGCAAAAATACCGTTTCCAGATCGGGCGCTATCGCCAAAAAATATAGTATTCTTTGCAATATATGTATAAGGGATTACCGTACCGATACTGGAATTAAGGCTAACCGGGCTTATAATAGTATCGATAGTAACACCTGCAGGTAATGTAATTACAACCCCATCACAGTAATCATAATTGGGTGAAACTACAGTTACCAAAAAATGAAGATCAATCTGGCCTTTTGTTTCACTATAGGCTGCTGAGTTAGTTAAATACGATCCGGTTAGATCTTTAACCTTCGCTAATTTTTTGCTTGCTGCAGTTATATCAGTCCATATTCCATTCGAACCAAGTGAATACAATTCATTGTGGAATGATACCTGATATTGATCGCCGGTTGTTAAAGATGGATTAACAACCTTCACAGAAACGGTAGCATCAGCAGTTCCGGAGTGCGTAATGTTTGAGCTTGACAATGGGCCTAAGTTTGAGGAAGCAACACCCGGGTTATTCGAATGCGGAATAACAGTAATTGTTGACATTGGATTTTCGAGCGCTTTGGGAACACCCTTTGGGTTATAACCGTAGGCGGTTACTGCAAAATAATAATTAGTTCCGTTATTTAACGGTAGATTCCCGTTAAATGCATCTGTCGAATCAATAAAATATCTTTGAATCCCTGAATCAGTTCCGTATTCATCTGGCTGTAAAGAAACTACTCCAGAAGTGGCATCGAAAGATTCATCGGAAATTCTGAGCAGACCATCTATAATATCAAAAGTAGCCAAACGCTTAGGGCTGGCAGAACTGTTTGGAGGCGGCAACTGGTAAACATCGTACCCTTCAAAAGTATAACCCAAACTGCTATAATTTTCAGTTGCGCTAATTGCTTTAGTATTCTGACTCCAGTCCAAAATCACCTTGTTACTCAGATTAGTAACTAAAACCTGCGGAGGTGGAGGAGCTAAAGGGATCTGGAAAAAATTATTATAAGAAGCTTGAGCAGTTATATCATAAAACTTAACCAAACTGACAGCAGAGAGATAGTCAATTCCCGGAGTTGCCCCGGCAAACATTTCTGCAATTACTACTTGTTGAGTATCGCCCGGCGCCATATTAAACGGACCTGAAGCCATTCCCTGCCTTTTATCAAACGGCTCAGGATCAATCCAGCCTGTACCTGCTACAGGATCGCCGGGATAAGCAAATTTTGTTTTATTACCATTAGGATCTGTAAATTCAATGCCGCTGAGCCCATATTCGCCGTTAAAGAAATTATAAAACTGAGTTGAACCCGTAGGCGCCCCTTGCGGCGGATCTCCAACATTTGCGTCCCCGTTCTTAAAGTAATATGCGGCTGTCATGGGAAGATTTTTCTTACCATGTATTTCGCTAAACTTAAATGGCCAGCCTATTGAAATTGCAGAGTCCGTAGGATTGCCGGGAACAACAGGACCCTGGAAAAAAGTAAAGCCGTCTGCCGGCGGGGGTAGTGGAGCATATACGGCATCTGTCGGTTCACCATTGTAAGTGAATGACATGCTTAAAGTAGTGTCGCATCCAACCTTATCATCGCCTGCATAACCAAGATCAACATCTGTCCAGAAAGAGACGAACATACTGTCGATAGTATTTTGTTGAAACCCTTTATTTATTATATCCCATTTTTTAAAGTACATATCTCCAAGTGCGCCTTGCTGCGCATAAGCCCAATAAGTAACATGAAGTTCAATACCGAGCGGCGGAGTGCCATAAAGAGATTCAGCCTGAAGAGTATCCATGTCATTCGCCACAAAGTAACATGTTTGGTCTGCACCTGGAACGCCGGGTATATCGATACCGGGTTCATAAATGCCGTCGCCGTTAACATCGGTAAATGGAGCGCCAAGGTCGTTTGCAGTTCCGTGAGCAGGCCAGTTTGTCCAGTCGGATTCATACTGTGCCCTTAATTGTGCTGCTGTGAATGTTTGACCACCTTCCGCATACGCCGCTACATCACTGGTAAGATCCACAGCGGGACCGCCCGGATAAACATCAGGGCGGACGCGATATATTGACCACCTTGAATCACTAGGATCCGCCGCCTGGCCATTTGCTAAAATTGGCCCCGGCTGTAACCCGGTGATATATGCTGAACCGCCAACTGTTACCTGGGAGGTATTACCATTAGGGTAACCGCCCCATAAAAATCCAGCTTCAAACACAGCATTTGTACCCTTACCTTTTGGGAATTCTGTTCCTTCAAGATTGGAGTTTAAGTTGTAATCGCTGTAGCCGGTATTCGCCTCAAGCGCATTAAGATTATTAATATCCATTCTTTGGGTACCAACCTGGCCGTCGAATACTTTAGCCGGTTTGCGTTTTTCTTTATTATTATTTGCAGCGTTTATAATTCCGGATAACAAAAATATAATACCCAGAATAATAACCGCCAAATATTTAAATTTTTTAAAAATCATATTCAACTCCTAGTTTTTTAATTACTGCCAAATATTTAGTATTCTAACCGGATTCCAAGCCTGATTTGACGCGGCGTTCCATATAAACCCGCATATTGTTCATTAATTGCCTGGTAAGTATTAACAAATTGCTGACCGTATTGTTGAACAAGCTGATTGCCGCCTAAATTTGGAATTGTTAAAAATCCATTTGTTGTAGCAGAACCGGTATTTGAAAATACATCTTCGATGTTTTGAGTATTGAGAAGATTTACTACCTGAATAAAAATATTTGCAGATAATTTATCCATAATAATGACTGTCTTATCAATACGGAAATCAAGCTCGAAAGTCGAAGGTGTTACCGAGGAATTAAGCGCTTCAAGAGCAGTCCTGTTTCTTGTATCCACAACAGTCGATTGATTTGGGTTGCTCGTTGCCGTTGCAGTACCGCCGTTAGTAATACCCAATGTATAAGGATGCCCGCTTGAAAAAGTAAATAAAAGAGATGCGCCGAATTGATGTAAAATTTCAGGGCCATCATCTTTTCCAAACCGGTAGTCTATATTTAAACTTCCATCCACAGCATGGTTATAAGCAAGGGGAACAATGTACTGAGGAATGAACACATAAGCCGGGTTAACCGGAGCGCCAAATTCGCCCGCATCAGAGTAAGGATTATCACCCGTTCCCTGAGCGCTGGAGAAGGATACGGAACCGTTAACTAAAAATCTTTCCGTACGCCTCATATTAAACGCCAGTTCAATACCCTGCGTGGTAGCATAGTCGCCATTTGTCAGAATGGAATATGGTCTCCATCCGGACGCAGCAGTAACATTTTGTACTCCGAATACTACCTGGTCTGCAATGTCTTTATAAAATGCAGTGATATCAAACGAAGCAATTGCCCCTATTTGCTGGGTAAAGCCAATTTCATATTGGGTTGTCCTGGTTGGCCTTAAGTTCAATCCCACAGGTGTAGTATTGAAAAACCCGTTATTGGGATTTGCCCAATACCCTACGCTGTATATACTTTCATACAAATCACTTAAGCTGGGCTGCTGAACAAATTTTCCGTATTGAGCATGGAAAATAGTCACATCAGTTATTGGGAAAGAGAAACCAAGCCTTGGGCTCAATGAAGTAAATACCGGTACTTTAGTTAAGCCGCCCGAGTTAGAAACACCGCCTGTAGATGTATTAAATACATTTTGCGGGTTAGACGGGTCTTTTAAAGTAATGCCATCGGTATTGATATAATCAAATCTTAAACCGGCATTCAAAATTAAGTTTTTATATTCCAATTTATCCTGAACGTATAAACCGCCAAAAATTGGCTGATATGGAGCAATCTGTCCCGTACTATAATTTGATGAACCAGAATATGAGTTGCCTTCAACATCATATCCATAATTATTAACTCCACGTTTAATGAAAATGCTTTCAAGTGGAGTACCCTGGTTGCTATTAATCAACTGCGCAAAATTCGTGTTAACACCGGAGGGAGTATAACTTCTAACTGTCATTATCTGAAGCTCACCTCCGATTTTAAGAGAATTCTGTTTATTTAAATCATCTGAAAATGAAGCGCTTAAATCAAGATTATCGTTCTCATATTTGCTATAATTCATTATTGATGTAGTTTGGTCCGCGCCAATAAGCGGCATATTCGGGGAAGCAAACGAGAATGTTGAAAAGAGATCATATGCCCGCGGTACCTGATATTTACTGTAGTTCGTTATATTAGATTTATACCATGGAACACCTGCACTATAATTTGCTGCACTATCGCCATAACTTAAAAAGTTACTTCCTAGTTGCGGATCGTATGTTTCACCCTTATTAAAAATATAGTTTGCATTAACTTCAATATAAGCCTGGGGACTTAAAATTTGTGTTATCTTTGCACCAAAGTCTCCATTATTTACATCCTGTATTGGTAAACGATTTTCATCGAACATTGTGTATGTACTTGCGCCAACACGCTGCCTGTCGAAAGTATATGTGCCAATCAGGCGGACTATTGTCGGATTATAATCCAAAGTAATTGTGCCTACCCCGCTGTACTGGCTTGAATTATTGCCCGGGACAGGACCGCCGGGGTAATTTAAAGTAACAACATCATTCGTAATTGGATCAGTCATTGTACCAAGATGAAACCCGTTAACTTGCTGAGGAGAGTAATCTGCCTGAGAAAGATTATCAAATAAACCATAAACTTTTACATGATCGCCGAGCACAGGCCCGCTGATACTTGCAGTAAAATCATTATATCCGTATGAATATGTATCAAGATTTTGTTCTCCGTTATACCTGTCGTTACTGCCTTTAAATGTCCAGTTGTCGGTCAGGTATTGAACGCTTGCGTTTAGATTTGCTCCGCCGGATTTCAGATCGGAACGAACAATACCAGCATTAGAACCCCCATATTCAGCAGTATAACCGCCCGCTTGCACCTGGATTTCTTCAATAGCATCCTGCGGTACAGTTACTTGCCGGGCAGAATAATGAGGGCCTCCGAAAATACTGGAAAGAGGATTGGTAATATTTGCTCCTTCAAGATAGTAGCCAACTTCATCCTGCCTGCCGCCCCTGATATAAATATTTCCTTCCTGAAGAACTACACCGGGTGTAAGAGCAATAATATTATCAACACCACGGACCGGCAGAGCATCAATTACTTCGTTTGTTGTTGTTCTGATAGCATTCGTGTTGCTTTTATTAACAAGCGGCCTCTGTGCTATAATATCAACCTCTCCAACTGAAATTCCCGTAGCAGGGAGTTGAAAATTAATTTCCGTAGTTAAATCCGCATTTACTCGTACATCGGAAATGGTTACTGTCTTATAACCCAGATAGGTGGATTTTAGTTCATATATTCCTGCATCCAGAAAACTGATAATAAATTCTCCTTTAACGTCGGTAGCCGCACCCATTGATGTGCCGCTTACAACAACGTTGGCGCCGATAAGCGGCTCACCTGTTTGGAGATCAGTAACCTTACCTTTTATTTTCCCCGTTGTCCCTGCAAAAACAAGCATAGGCAGAAACAACAAGAAAAACAGGACGGTAATCTTTCGTTTCATATTCTCTCTCTCCTATATTAGTGATTGTTTAATAGTTGCCCGAAATAAAAAGACACAGCTTTGAGATATACCATTCATTTCGTGATAATTTTGATATACTGTATCCTTTAGATACTGGGAATGATTAAAATTGAATAGCCCTGACGAAATTCTTGAAAACACGGAGTTAAGGTACGCTTTCAACATGCAAAAATGTTTAAAAGCTTTTTGGATATTATTAGTAATAATACTTAAACCGGTAAAAGACGGAATAAAAAATAATACAAAAAACGAAATACGAATATTCCGCTGCATACTCTCTCTCTCCAGATATAAAAGTAAAAGTCTAATTAAGACACAGAAATAAACATGTACCAATACTTATAGATTTATGCATTTCTTTCCGTTTGGGATAAAATTATCGAATAGAAAATAGTTCGATTGAAGAAAGTATAATTATAACCTATAGTACTATCCATTAAAAAATGAAGTAAAAATTGCCAATAAAACCTACAAAATTAAAAATGCGTTCTTAACGTCCTAAAAAACTCATTTAAAGTCAATAACTCTCAGTTTATTTAATTTAAATTTTCACAAAAATTATAAATTATTTAAAATAATTTTAAGCATAATATTTATGATTATCAAATAATTTTGCAAAATAATTAAAATTTTATGATATTTATTAATAATATATTGAAC
>PLNZ01000198.1:0-157 GCA_003142915.1 Ignavibacteriales bacterium
AAACAACAGCAACCGGATAAAATTTCCAAAGATCAGGCTCAGGCAATATTTAATGCTTTGAACAATGATGAAAAGAATTTGCAGAAGCAGCTTAGGAAAATGAAAGGTAATCCGGTTAAAACGAGTAAAGATTGGTGAGAAGGATTTGAGAGATTCT
>PLNZ01000198.1:216-7165 GCA_003142915.1 Ignavibacteriales bacterium
ACAATGCTGCATTTGCTTATGTTCTCAGAACCGTGTAACGTCGGAAAATATTAAGTTTGGAAGAAAACATTTTTAATAAAGGTTTTAATTCGAGTTATGTTTAGAAGAAACTTAGTCGGTATAATTTTAATATATGCGGCGGTATTATACCCGCAATCCTTTACCGCTTCCGTCCAAAGTACAACTGTTGGTACTAATGATCAGTTTGAGGTTACATTTAACTTTTCAGGTCAGAATATAAACGGAGTAAGAAGCTTTACTCCACCTAACTTCAAAGGTTTTATGATACTTTCCGGCCCTAACCAGTCAACAAGTATGCAGATTATTAATGGAGCAGTTTCCGGCTCAAGATCATATTCTTATTACCTGCAGGCGCAGAATGTTGGAAAATTTACAATCGGAAGCGCAATAATCAATTATAACGATAAAACTTTTTCTACTCAGCCTTTGACTATTACGGTAGGAAAAGGCTCTCCCAAATCTTCACCACAGCAGCAGAGCAGTTCAGATGTATCCCAGAAAGATATTGCCGATAACCTTTTTATTCTGGCGACTTCGGATAAAGAAAAAGTCGATTTGGGCGATCAGGTGACAGTAACCTATAAATTATATACAAGACTTAATATAGCATCGCAGATGCAGGTAGCTAAACTTCCTTCATATCAGGAACTTTGGGCAGAGGAAATAAGTATTCCGAATAATATTACATTTTCAACGGAGATGTATAAAGGAAAGCAATTCAGGGTAGGTGTGCTAAAAAAAGTTGCTTTATTTCCTTCACGTGCAGGCGAACTTTCTGTAACGCCACTTGTGCTTGATGTACCGGTTCAGATTCAACAGAAAAAGAAAGGCAGCGGGAATAATTTATTTGATGATTTCTTTAATGATCCTTTTTTCAACACTGTTCAGAATGTTAATTATAATGCAAAATCCAATACGATTAAGTTGCATGTAAACCCGCTTCCTTCTCAGAATGTTCCTAAATCATATAACGGCGCGGTTGGTAATTACACGCTGACTTCTCAAATAAATTCTACAAGCACAAAGGCCAATGAACCTGTTACGTTAAAAATAAATATTACCGGAAGCGGTAACATACAATTATTAAATATGCCGGAATTAAATCTTCCGCCCGGATTTGATAAATATGACCCTAAGACTTCAGAACAAATTAATAGGACCGGCAGAATAAACGGCACCAAAACATTTGAGTACTTAATCATTCCGAGAAGTTCAGGTAAAAAAGAGATACCCCCGGTTCTGTTCTCTTATTATAACCCTGAAAAAAGTTCCTATGTTACATTATCAACGCCGTCTTATTTTATTGATGTTGAGCAGGGTTCCAATAGCGGAAGCGGGAATGTGGCAGGATATTCAAAAGAAGAAATCAAGATGCTTAGTCAGGATATTATTTATATAAAAACTTCTACAGGTGATTTAACAAGACAGGGCGATTCAACCATATTTGGCTTTGGATTTTGGACTGCTGCTTTACTGCCGTTATTTTTGTTAAGCGGGTTGATAATTTGGAAACGAAGATCCGATAAACTTGCGGGCAACTTGCAATTATTGCGTTACCAGCGCGCTCAAAAAGTTGCAAGAGCCAGATTTAAAACTGCCAGGACTCTTATGGAAGCTAATAATCAAACCGGTTTTTATGCAGAAATTTCGCAGGCTCTTTTTGGCTACCTTGAAGATAAGCTTCATATACCTAAAGCCGAAATTTCTCTTGACAGGGCGGTTGATGAACTCCAAAAGAAGAATATTGACGGTGAATTAATAAATAAGCTGAGAGATTGTACTGAGAAATGTCAGTATGCCAGGTTTGCTCCGGGCAGTGACGGCGACGCAGCAATGAATGATATGTATAATGATCTTACGAAAGTTATTATTGAACTTGAAAAATCTTTGTCGGTGAAGAAAAATGTTTAAGATTATTTTCTCAAAAAAAATAAAATATTTTTTTGCGGTTATTTCGATCCTGGTAATTATGATGCCTAATATATCTTTCGCCTCGGATGCGGATGATTTAGTAAAAAAAGGCAATGAATTTTATCAGGATAAACAATTTAGTAAAGCTATAGATACATATCAGAAGGTTATTCATCTCGGTTATGAAGGAACTTCTCTATATTATAACCTTGCTAACGCATATTACCGCAACGGTAAACTCGGACTTTCAATACTTTATTATGAGAAAGCGCTTAAGCTTTCTCCCGGTGATGATGATGTAATTCATAATCTTACGTTTGTAAATACTAAAACTGTAGATAAGATCGATACACTGCCGAAGTTTTTCATATTTCAATGGTGGGAAGGTTTTTTAGCTTTGTTTTCGTTAACCGGCTGGATGCATGCGGTATATATCTTTTACCTGCTTCTGCTTGGATCAATCTGTTTATATTTCTTTGCTAAGGGGTCTTCTATGCAAAAGTATTCATTCTTTTCAGGTTTGGTATCCGTGTTGCTTTTAATTTTAGTTGCAATTCCACTGATAATTAATTTAAACAGGGAACTAAGTGTTAAAAGCGGAGTTATAATTGAACCTTCTGCAACCGTTAAACTTGCTCCGGATCAAACAAGCAGCGATGCGTTCATAGTGCATGAAGGCTTGAAAGTAAGAGAATTGGATCAGGTTGAAAATTGGGTAAAAATAAGACTTCAGGATGGAAAAGAAGGCTGGGTTTCTCAAAATGAAATTGGAGCTATTTAGACCTTATTCGTTTCTCTAAGAAGGATTTACGGCAGTTCTCACCAACTTAAATTAAATTGAAAAATTATAGCTGCAGGTTTGATTGGCTTTCCTTTTAAGTTTATTTTTAAACTATGAATGCAAAAAAATATAATAACATCAAACTGGCTATAGCTATAGCTAAAGGAATTACAAGTTTTATACTGATTCTTTTATTCGTTGCTTCAGGTTTAAGTCTTACTCTTCAGCATTATCTGGAGGGATTCATCTCCAACAGTTACCTGCTGTTTATTGCCTTTATCATAGTAACCGGTGCTGCGGCAGGAATTATATTCTTCCCTGTAAACTATTATACTGAATTTTATCTGGAACATAAATATAATTTATCCAACCAGACTTTTTTAAAATGGATTTGGGAAAATACTAAAACCCTGCTTGTTTCAGGTGCAATAAGCATTCCGGTACTGCTTATTTTCTTTTATTCATTAAATAAATTCAATTTGTTATGGTGGCTTCCATTCGCAATAATATTATTCGTTATTTCGGTAATACTTGCAAGGATTGTTCCTGTATTTATTCTCCCGATATTTTATAAAATCGTTCCGGTTGAAAATGTAGATTTAATAAACCGTATTCGTGCTTTAGCCGGAGGCGCAGGTATAAAAGTTGAAAATGTTTATAAATTTAATTTGAGCAAAAATACTAAAAAAGCAAATGCAGCGTTTACGGGTATCGGTAAATCAAAAAGAATTTTGCTCGGTGATACTCTGCTGGAAAGCTACTCCGCCGATGAGATTGAAACGGTTATTGCTCATGAACTGGGGCATTATAAAAGGAAGCATATAATTAAAAATATTTTAATCGGTACCGCTTCGAGCTTTTTAACTTTGTTCTTAATAGCGTACTTATACAATTTATCATTGTCATGGTTTGGTTTTACAACTGTTGTTCAGATTGCCGCAATTCCGCTGCTTTCGCTATGGGCAATGATAATCAGCTTAATACTGAATCCGCTTTCAAATATGCTTTCAAGAAAATTTGAATACGAAGCGGATGAGTACGCTATTCATTCAACAAATAAAAAAGAGGCATTCATAGCCACACTTGAAAAACTGACCGATCAGAATTTAGGCGACAGGGAGCCCCATCCTCTGGTTGAATGGTTTTTCTATAGCCATCCGTCAATTAAGAATAGAGTTGCGGCATTAAAGCGCATTTCACCCGGCAAGATAAATGGAAGCAATACTATTAATGATAATCTCAGCTTACAGGATAGTTAAGTGTTGTCATATATTAAAATTTTTTTAATTTTCATCCATACGATTATTCATTCTGTTTTTGCTCTTCTTTTTGCGATTATTGATAGAAGTCATCATCTATATTTTAAATTGTCCAGATCGTTTTCAGGGGGAATTTTATTCTTAAGCGGAGTTAAGCTGCATATCACCGGTTTGGAAAATCTTGAGAAGGGTAAACCGTATATATTTGTTTCAAACCACAGCAGTCAATTTGATATACCAACTCTCCAGTTTGCTCTTCCGCAGGAAACGAGTATAGTATATAAAAAAGAACTTGGGAGAATTCCTTTATTCGGTTGGCAGATGAAATTGGGTCCATATATTATGATTGACCGTGAGAATAGAGAAAGCGCAGCCGGAAGCATTGAGATTGCAAAAAAAATTATGTCTGAAAAAGGTAGGTCTATTTTATTGTTTGCCGAAGGTACAAGAAGCAAGACTGGTGAGGTTCAGACATTTAAACGAGGAGCTTTTTATTTAGCTGCAAAAGTGGGGTTTCCTGTTGTACCTGTTTCAATAAGCGGCGCGGAAAAAATTCTTCCCAAAGGAAAGTTTAATATTAAAGGTGGTGTTATAAACGTCCATTTTGAAAAGCCTATTACGACCGGTAATATACAAACAAAAAAAGACGAGCTTGAGCTTATGGAAAAAGTAAGAAAAATCATTATTGAACATAGGAATATTGAAAATAATTCTCTTGGTTAAACGGTAAGATTATAAAATTAATTTTAATTTAGAATAAGATATTAAAGAAGGCAAATATTTAAGGAAGGGAACCGGCTGATGGCAGTTACAAGAAAAGATGTTGAACATATTGCCGAACTGGCACGATTAAAATTTGAAGATGTTGAGCTGGATAGTTTTACCGATCAGCTAAATGAAATTCTTAATTATATGGGAAAGTTAAATGAGCTTAATACTGAAAATGTTGAACCCCTTTCACATCCGGTAGAAGAGAATAACGTATTTCGTGAAGATGGAGAAAAGCCTTCTATTCCAACAGAAGAGGCGTTAAAAAATGCTCCCGAAAAAGACGAACATTTTTTCAAAGTGCCTAAAGTTATCGGCGGCAACTAATTATTGAACTCTTTTTTTAACCTTTTCAGCATATGCAGGGTATTGCAAAACGAAAAAATTTTAATTTGATTTAATTTTATGATTATTGGTATAATTCCTGCCCGTTTTGCTTCTACACGATTGCTCGGTAAACCGCTTGCTGATATATGCGGTAAGCCAATGATACAGCATACTTATGAAAGTGCAAAACAATCCAAGCTGTTAAATGAAGTTATTGTTGCTGTTGATGATGAAAAAGTTGCACAGATTATAGGCAATTTTGGCGCTAAGGTTGTAATGACTCCTAAGAATATTGCAACTGGTTCCGACCGTATTGCGTTCGTTGCTAAGAACTTACCGGGCGCAAAAATAATAGTAAACATTCAGGGAGATGAACCGTTTATTAAAGGGGAAATGATAGATCAGGCGATAGAACCGCTGTTATTCGACAGGTTGGTCAATGTTTCCACATTGGCAAAGAGAATTGATAATATTCAGGATTTAAAATCGCCTTCAGTTGTTAAAGTGGTTTTCGATTATAACAATTTTGCAATGTACTTTTCACGTTCGCCTATTCCTTATGTACGCGATGCACGCACAAATTTTGACAGGATTCAAAAGGCTGAAATTTATAAGCATATAGGCTTATATGCCTACAGAAGAGAATCATTATTAAAATTTAGGGAACTTCAGCCTACCGATTTGGAACAGATTGAAAAACTTGAACAGCTCCGTATGCTGGAGAATGGCTTTAAAGTAAAGATAGTTGTTACCGAATTTGAAAGTTTGTCTATTGATACACAGGAAGATCTTGAACGAGCCAGAGTATATTATACACGATATCTAAATTTGAAAGACAACGGCGATACATGATTATTCCTAAAAAAATAAAGCTTGCAAATATTCCCACGCCTATACAGACTATTAATTTTGAAGGAAAGAATTTCCTGATTAAGAGGGATGATTTGACAGGAGCAGAACTTTCAGGTAACAAGGTAAGAAAATTAGAGTACTTGATCTACCAGGCAAAGAAAGAGAAAGCTGGTATTATTTTTACCGACGGCGGAGACCAGTCAAATCATGCGAGGGCAACTGTAATAGCTGCGTCCGGCGTAGGAATTAAATCAAAAATATTTCTCTGGGGAAAAGATAAGACAAATGCCGACGGCAATCTTTTCCTTGACAAATTCTATGGCGCTGAAATTTCTTTCCTAAACAAAAAAGAATTTTCCAAGGTTAATGATATAATGTTTGAAGAGCGTTCTAAATTATTAAAAAAAGGCATAAACGCTTATGTTATACCCGAAGGCGGCTCTACAACTCTTGGAATATGGGGCTATGTCTCCTTTATGAGTGAACTAAAAGATCAAATTGACTTAAATAAGCTTGAAGGCATAACAGTAGCGGCGGGGTCGGGAGGAACCGCGGCTGGATTGCTTATCGGTGCGGCATTGTTGAAATTAAATTTGAAAATATTTGCCGTAAATGTTCTTTATACTGAAACTGAAATTAGAAGAAAAATTTTGCGGCTTGCCGAAGGATGCGTTTTGGATTACCAATTGCCGTGCGCAATCAACAAAAGTAATCTAAAATTATTAAACGGCTATTCAAACGAAGGATATAAGAAAATTACGGAAGATAAATTAAACCTTATAAAAAAATTTGCAAGATCAAGCGGAATACTTTTAGACCCCGCATATACAGGAAAAGCCTTTAAAGCTTATTACGATAATTTCCTTCTAAAGAATAAAGGAATGAAAGTCTTGTTTTTGCATACCGGCGGTTTGTTCGGCGTTTTCGGCAGGAGAGAAGAATATTTGAAAGCCGCAGTGACTAAACGATGAATGTAGAAACGTGATTTATTAACTTATGTTACGAAAAGATATTTAAAATAGCCCCGACA
>PLNZ01000110.1 GCA_003142915.1 Ignavibacteriales bacterium
GGTTAAGTTCTAATTTGGTTGTTTTTGATAAATCGTAATATTTAGATAGGAGGGATTGAAATGGCTGTTGAAGAAATTATAAAAGAAGAAATTAAGTGCAAAAATTGCGGTTCTACTGCTGTAATAAAATTCGGTAGTTATAAAGGTGTACCACGTTTTTATTGTAAATCGTGTAATCGTAAATTTAAGGCAGATATTGATAATTTTCATGGTAAAGTACCATCCGAATACGTTAGTAGTGCCTTGTCGATGTACTACTCAGGAATGAGCGTAAATGACATCTGCACTACACTCAAACAGGAACATAATTACTACCCTTCAAACTCAGTCGTTTACTATTGGATAGATAAATACACTCCATTAGCAATCAAGCACTTTCGAGATTATCACCCTCAAGTTGGGGATGTTTGGATAACCGATGAAACGATGCTAAATCTGGATGGGGAACACTCAATTTGGTTTTATGACATTATAGACCGTGATACACGCTTCTTGCTCGCTTCTAGAGTGGCAATTTCACGCACAACTAATCATGCTGAAATTCTTATGGAGAGGGCTGAAAAGTGTGCAGGTAAAAAACCAAAAGAAGTTTTAACAGACAAAAACAGGTCTTATGAAGATGGCATCGAAAAAGCATACGGAAGCGATACAGAACACGTTATCGGGAATCCCTTCAAGGAAAAGGAAACAGGCGAGAGCACAAGCGAGATTGAACGCTTTCACGGCACACTTAAAGACCGTACAAAGGTCTTTCGCTCATTCAGGGATATAGACACGCTCATTCAGTTTACCGATGGCTGGCTTGTCTATTACAACTTCTTTAGACCGCACGAATCACTTGAGGGTAAAACACCCGCTGAGGCTGGCAAGATTCAGTACGATATTAAAGATTGGGCTGGATTTATGCGTCTGCCAGTGCCTAAACAGCGTATTGAATTTGTGGATTCACCAAAGCCAAAACGAGTCAAAACTGTCATTGATACCAGTAAATTACTCACTAGAAAGAGAGGACATAGAGCTCCTAGAGAGGGGTTAACTACACCTCATCGGGCTAGGCATGGGAGTGGTATCACTCGGAGAGCAGACCGATGAGCGATTTATTATTACGTTTTGTGATTATAACGCTATGTATTTCGGCAATATCATCGGCTATTTTTGCAGGTGTTGGGTGGGGATTCTATTTATCACTAAAATACGGGGTGAATCAGTTCGCGAAACCACTTAACAAGGAGAAGAACGAAACCTGTATAATCGCCAAGCCAAAATAAGATATAAAGGATTAATATAAATATCCGAAAGTTATATTCAGGTGGAAATTGTGTCCAATAATCAGGTTTAAGCATGGAAGAAAACAACAAACTAGAAGGTGGTAAAACAGCCAAGATGAGTAAAACAACAAGCCTGCTAACCCATATACGAAACCGAATCATGACGAAAGTCTAACACAGGAGAAAAATGAAAACAACCAAATTAGAACTTAACCAAACTATTGTATTGTTTCTAATGTTTTCTGGACATTAAAATATATAATTTCCGTTTGTTTGTTATTTAAGGAACATTGCTTGAAAGAGGCACAATCCGGTGAGAGCGTTAGTATAATTAGTCAATTTACATATCACTTTTGCGGTTTTCCGCCAACCAGTCTAGCCAATATCCCTCTTCTCTGATAATCCGAGATGTTCTTGAGTTGTGAAGAGGTCTGCTCTCTCAAAGATTGTATCTCTGTAACTATGCCTTTTATTTCATTACTCAATGTAGCCGCATTGCTATTCGATTCCTCACGCAAATTTTGTATTTCCATTTTTAAACTTTTTACTTCGTCTTGAACCGCTTGAGAGGTTGCCAGAAGTTCTGGGGTACCTATAGTTCCAAGAGTTTCTATAATGTATTTTGATCTGTCAGTAAGGTCCATGAGGCGTCCTGATAGAGAAGAAAGATGATTCAGCGCAGTTTCTAGCCCCATTGCCGCTGCTGAATAGCTCGAAGTCTCATGTCGAAGTTTCTCTAACTCTTCTAAAACTAGTGCAGCCTGTCTCTCCAAATCGAGGAATTTATTTGCAGGATTTTCTGTAGTCAATTTCTACCTCCCAATATTTCTCATTGCCGAGCTGCGTGAAATCATCCGGTCTAATAACCAACTAGCAGGTATTTCGATTAATTCGGTTGGAATCCACAAGGTTAGTTCACGAGCAAAGACACGGTCCATTTTCAATGAAAGAAATAGTTCTTCCGTAAAAGCCTTCGCAATGGCATATTCTTTATCCATTGCTACACCGATAATTCCGCCAAAAGCTTTTCCAACTACTTGTTTATTAAGATCATATTCTCCAAAGGCAAATTCGAACGAAGCTTTTATGTCTTGGCATGCAACCCTAATATCGCCATTCCTTACCAAGGCTTCAGATAAGCCTCGAAGCATCAATAGTCCGGGATTATCCGGATACGAACTTAGCAATCTCGCCACTGATCCCCGTAAAATAGATGCATCATTTGGAGAAACTAGATCATCTAACAGTGGATCTAAAACGTCAACTCCCCCTTGCGAGGATCCAATAACGCGCTCAAGTCTTTCATCAAATTCAGAATGCTCTAAATAATCAAGTATCCGAGCTCTAAAATCTTCTCCATTTAAGGCTTTTCGAGTCGCAAATAGCATTTCTCTTAGCGAATTCCGGCGGGCGCGTTCAATATGAGTATACACAAAGCTTATAAGTGAACGGCTAATGTCAAGCACATATTGTTCATGAGATTCAGCGGAGATAGCAAGTGCTTCCTCTTTGGCTTTTTCTCCTAATTTCTTGGAATAAGCTCCAACATATGCCCCATAAGAATTGGCAATTTCTTGTTTATTGGCTCCAGACAATATTATATCGAAATCAACAGGATATCGGACTGTATAATCTCTTACAACGCCAATTACTAACAACCTATGAAGGGCCTTCTCAAGCCTCTCACTCGATATTCCATTATTGGGATCATTACTACTTCCTTTCGAAGCTGATAAATGAGCTGTGATATGTTGGTTTAATGGTGGTAATCTAGAAATAACATCTTTTATATCTTTCAGTTCGACGTCCTCACCCCTGAAGGAATTTGTATGGAACCATAGCGCTCTAGTGATATCGTCCGCTTCTTCTCGTTTTATATTAGATGTTTGTCGAATGATTTCTGCAAGATTTGTCCCAGGGCTCAATAATGTTTCCGTCCGGCGAGAATCGTCATCAGACAAAATAATCGCGCATTCAGCTTTATTTCGGTCCCTCCCAGCTCTGCCAGCTTCCTGATAAAAAGATTCTATGGACTCAGGAAGCCCAATATGTACGGTATATCTTATATTTGGTTTATCTATACCCATCCCATAAGCTTTAGTACATGCCATTAACGCAATTTCATTTCTCTTGAATTTTTTAGCAGTGTCTTGCTTCACTTTTTTCCAGATATTTTCATCAACTCCATGCGGAGGACTCCCAGCATAAAATGCAACTGGGACACCTAGAGTTTTGGCTAACTGCTCGGATTGTTCTCTTGCACCAAATTCACTCCCAACAAAAGGGCAAAAGACAAGGCCTGACGCTGTTCGGGTATCACATGATGTAAAGAAATTTGATCTTGAAATGCCAAAATCTGTTGGAAGTCTATTTAAAAATCCGTTTAGTCGCCCAGTTTTCTCATTTGAATGACAGCTTAAAACGGCATATTGGAGTTCTGGTCTATCAAAAGAATTGGGAGTAATAATCGAATCAAAATCAGTAATACCCAGCTCTCGCTGTATATCTTTAAGCACGATTTTACTGGCTGTCCCCGTAAGCGCGATTAAGGGGGGAGTGTGTCCGTTTGACGTACAATATTCTCTTGCTATTCTCCCAAGGTTCAAATATGCCGTCCTAAAATTATGGCCCCACTCAGATACGCAGTGAGCCTCATCCACAGCTATCACAGATACTGGGGTTAATACTGTAAGTGCTCTAAGATGTTCACGGAAAGGGGCAGTCTGTAAACGCTCCGGTGCTATGTAGGAGAAAAGATAATGTCCCGATGAAAAAGCTCTAAGAAGTAGTTCTCGTTGTTGTTGGGATTTTAGCTCACTTGTAATTCCTACACATCTGTCGATTCCAATATGATGTAGATTATCTATTTGATCATCGATCAAAGATATGATGGGATCCACCACTATGCAGCGTCCTGGGAGAAGTAAGGCTGCCAATTGGAAGGCAATGGATTTACCTCGCCCTGTCGGCAATAAAACTACAGCATCTTTCCCTTTTAATATTCGTTCTATTGCTTCCCATTGTCCTTCCCAAAAATCATCTTTTCGAAAAATATACTTAAGAAACCAACGAGATTCCTCTTTATCTGGTTTTGAGATGGCAATAGGAACGGTAGCTGGAGCTGGTATTTCTATCTCACCGGGGAACGTTAAATCAGAAATGGAAAAAACAGGAACATCTTCAAGCCCTATGGTCAAATTGTTTTTCTTTTCTGACGGAGCAATTATAATAGTCGGGCGTACACTATTGCTCTTTAAAACACCGATGTGAATTGAACTCATGGGAGATTGGAAACCATACAAATTTGATAACCGTGATAATAATTCAATTATTGCAACCCCGGCGGTCTCCAAACCTTGCTCAACCAAAGGATTATCAGCAATAAGAGCCGGGAGTATAATTGCAACAGAATTGTTATTAGTGTTTAACCAGCCATCACGAATAGCTTCTAGAATTATTAATTGAATTTGATGAATTAATTTAAGTAACCTTAAGGACTGAATAAGTTCGGTTTCATTTCGGTCTTCTGTGTTTTTCATTAGGTTTGAAGGAACTTTTATAAGTTCTTTGAGTCGTTTTAGGTTGGAACCATCCGCACTACGAATCTCTCTGGTTGGAATTCGCACGACTCTAAACCCAATTGATGATACTAAATTATCTCTGCTATTATCCTGTTCTTGATGGGTCTTATGATCATCACCATCAATTTCTACTACAATTGGTATATCGTCCAAACGCGTAAGAACGAAGTCTACCCGAGCTTCTCCATCAGTCTCCAAACTAGGAACCAATGATGTAAGATGCACCTGAGGCATAATGCACCATGGATTTTCAAGAGTTTGATTCCATTTTGTCATAATACCGAAAAACTCACGTTCTTCATCGCTATCGAACTTTAACGCTTCAAAACTACAAGTTGCAAATAGGCCAATCCAAGTCAATGATTGTATAAGTTGTTTTTCGTCAACTTCTAAAACGTTTTTTCTGATGATTGTCTCGAGGCGAGGCAAGCAAAATGGAGTGGAGCCTCGTGTTAAAAGTGATTCAGCAACCGAAATAAGCGCTTTGCTATTCCCATCAGAGATGGGTGTCGTAGAAAGCGGAAAATCTAATCGCCACTGGGTGGCCGCCCTTACTATGACGCGAGGTATATCGAAACTATGAATCTTTTCAGTTAATAACGCAGGCAAACCGCAACATTGGAAAATCCTAGTTTGTAAATTATTATTTCTTGGTGCTAAATTTACCACTCTAGGAATAACTACAGATTCTTGAAAATTATCGAATGTTGTGGAGTTACTCCGTGGAGGATTACTGTCCTTCGAAGTTAATTGGATAGGTAATATTACTTGGCAACGAGGATATGCAGAGCAGCCCCAAAATTGGCTGCCAGCCATTCCTCCTTTTTTTGCGACTCTTAACCGCATAATATTTCCGCAAGAAGGACAAATTGGAGGTGCGGGGTTCCCAGAACTAGGCATATTGGGCTTAAGTTCAGATTGTTCTTGTTTTTCTTGAGGGCGTTGAGAATGAAAATGGCTCAAATGAAACTCTAGTTCTTCTTGAGTCTTGAATTCCTTTTGGCAAACAGGGCATATCAGTTGGGGCACAATACTCCTTAATGGGATGGCAGTTTCTGCAAATAATTGAGGTGTTTTGACAATTCTATCCGTTTGCGATTACGCAAAAAAGATAATGATCGATGGATAAAAAAGAACAACGATTCAATTCTTAATCAAAACAAAGATTTCTCTCATTATAGGAAGGTTATGATTTTTGGTCAAGTGTGCTAGACCATTTGCCGGTATTATAGTTATCACGGCATGATAAGTTTCACTAATTAATCAACCAAATCGATATTATAACTTAGTGGTCACACTATCTCGTCAGTGTCGGTTCACCTTATTTTTAGGCTCAAATGTCACATTTGCCCTTTTCGTTAGGTCACACAAAGAGTATTTGTGACATTCGGTAAACATTGCGTTATAACGCAAAGAACGTCTATTTCGCACCTGATTAAATATCAAATTCTCGCCTCATTTCAAAGGCTGATTTGCCACCACGGTCAGGTTGCGGCGTGTTATTCCAAATGTTCATCGCCAATCCAAGCCATTTATTGATTTCCTCTACTGAATTAACGCTGCCAACCCGTTTGACAATTTCCTTACTAAAATCATTAATTTGGCTTGAGTTCATATGTAAGAGAACCAACTTCTGCCACTGGGCGTGAGTCATGATTAGGGTGGGACATCCCTCGGCCTCAGCTTCTTTCGTCATTCGGGCCACAGCAGCTTCAAGAGAAGAATCACGTGGCAATTCCACTTTAGGATGATCGATGGATGATTCAAATCTTTGCTGCAGCAGCCTTTCCATGTCTATCGGATTGAGTTGAAATTTCTTTAAATGAGCTTGCATGCCCGGCATTATATGCATTGGCCATTGCAACCAGCCGGGGCCAATCAGCCATCCATGTCGTCCTACGGGAATGATATGGGTATATAAAGCCTCATCACGGTTGAGGAACCGACTTAGCTGACGATTATCAACAATAAATTCTTCCTTCTCTAGTTTCAGGACTAGGCCTCTTCCCGGAGTAACCATGGCTACCATCGCCAGTACATATCGGGAGCCTTTGATTGAATCAATTGCGGAATTCAGATCGCTGCCGCTGAGCATATCGGCTGCGGCAACTTCTGCGGGGCTTCGCCCATCCGGTAATTTGAAAGTCAGAGCAAACCACCCCAGAAATCGACGTTCGCGGCTCGTGACATCGCCGCCACCTTGTATATAATGGGCTTCTCCGGGTTCATCATATCCAAAGAAATCCCTGCGAGCGGTTGCCCTGACATCAGACAAGGTGTCGCTTTGTAAACACCATTCAGCCAATTGTTCAACCATGCTGGTATTTAATGTCATAAAAATACTTCTCCATTGAACTTATTGCTCATAGCCCCGCCACTCTCAAAGCTGAGCCGGTTTAAAATGCCCGTGATAATATTAATACTGAAAATTAGCTATGTTGATATTAATTACTCGTGTACCCCATGTTCTTCAAGCCCATCTTTGTGCCCTTCGTCGTATCCTTCATCGTAGCCTTTCTGTTTAGCTTCAACCAGTTTCTTGTCATCTTGTTCGGCGATTCCCAGCCCGATTTTTAGAATATCCGCGAAACTTTTCCCGTCAACTTCTTTACTTTTGGTCAGCCGATCATATAGTTCTTTTGACACTCGGCAACTCACTGTCGGGTGGCTATTTTCGTATTTTATTCTTGAGGGTGGTGCTTTTCTCTTTGATTTTCCGGACATTGGTTCTCTCCTAACCAAAATTATCGCAATTTATCTATAGTTTACCATATATGTTTGCCATAGGAGATTACCATATGACGTTTACCATAGTTCTTTTTAATGTTCCGACCAATAAATTCGTATCTAAATGAAATTATAACCTGGATAATTTATTTGATAAGTTTTTTTTGCACTAATATTTTAACTTGAGAACCCCTCCCCCTCTCCAACTCAAATCGCTATCGCGGAGATGCGGATACGGCATTACTAATTTTCCACGTGATTTAGCGCTTACTCAAGTCATGACCGAATTAAAGAATATCCGGAAAGGTTGTTTTACTAAAAGGAAATTAAAAAGATAACAAATTTACTCTGGCGAAGAGCGCCATCAGCCCGCTGGTTGGACCGCCAGACAACGATATTTTGTTGCCTATTCAATGGTCCTTTATCCACTGAATAAGTTCCTCTTTAAGAAATACACGCTTTTTGCCAATTTTGTGGGAAGCAAGACCTTGGTTCATCAATCGATATATAGTCTGGTGGCTGACGCCGAGGAATTCCTGAGTTTCTTGAAATGTCATGTGTATTCTTTGATTCTCTTGTGAGTTATTTTGTTCCTTAGCCAAATGTGACCTCCCTATTGTTAACCTAGATAGTATGGTAACCAATAAAATAGACATGAGGCACAAATGGACTATATGATATTATATGGTATAATACGATACACAAAAATCTTAAATAGACTTATAGTTTATCGCCTCAAGGACTTTACAAAATACTTCAAAGGAGTAATATATGCTAACTAACATTAGTAACCTGAATTGTGTTTCGTGCCCTGCATTACGCTTACGGGATGTTGAGCGGATTAAAGTTGTTGAACGGATGCGAACACAGGCGCTAGAAAAATTCGGTGGTAAATCGGCCTGTATAATCCTCCTTTGTGAATCTACTCCGGCACATGCCTTTGTATATGACCTCAACTCGAACTCTAATTTACGTAAGAATTTGAGAAAGGAACTTGTGCCCGGGGGGAGCGATGAGGCCTTGTTTACTTACTTGAATAATCATCGTATTTGGATCGTCGACTGTGCCCTTTGCCCGGTACATTTACTTAAAAATAATACGGACAAACGCTCGGCAGCGACAATTTGTTTGGAAAGGCACAATGTTGTAAACCTCCAAGCTGAGAAAAATGCGAAATTGGTGACAATTTTCCCGGTTCACCGCGGTTTCAAAAAACGGGACTTACCTTCAATTGCGCAACGGGTAATAATCAACTTTCCTTTTTCAAATCTCGCCGGTCTGAAAGAATTTGTTGAAAGTCAGAGATGCAACTCATCAGAAGATATATAATGAATTGGCAATGAAACTTCTATGATAAACAAATACGTTCGTAATGCAGTGCCAATCTACCCGGGTATTTCTGAACAATCTGAAGGCCTAAATGCACTAATGAGCAATATCGGAACCGGGGAGTATTCGGTCTACAAAGGTACGCTCGTATTTTGGGATGTGGACCATGATGTACGCGTGCTAACATTTATCGACAATAACGAAATGCTGATTCCCCGTATATTGGCTGTTTCAGAGAGTAAAGCTTTCCTCAATATTCTATGGCTGGGTAAGATCCCCAATTTCCCCAAAGAGGTTAAAGGGGTTAACGAGAAATTACCTGATCTGGTGGAGGTAGCCGGAGATGACTGGCGGGTCCAATCCTGTAAAACCTCAAGCCGTATTTGGCTGCCGATTCTTAAGGTTTACATGCTGAAGGCTCTTTGACCCAGGCGTTTGGGGATAGGGCATTTAAGGGGAACACTTCGGTGACAATAAAAAATGGTTTTTAGGAACTGTTTAGTCATTGTCCATAATGCTGGCATACAATGATTCAATATTGTAAATATATGGTGGGGAAACTATAAAAACCGGGAATAATCTTCCCGCGTTTTCTTTGTATAATTGAGACTGACCCCCGGGGGGTATGAGACAATGCCAAATTTAATCACCTAATGGAACGCTAAATAGCTGTCCCAATATTTGCTTGCTTATCGTGGATTTATTTTGAGTGTAAAACGCAAATTTGACGACGCAACCATAGATTGTGTCGTGCACCACCTAAGGTCGTGTCGCGAACAATTTAAAACCGGGGTGAAATTGGCCCCAATAAATCCAATTATCTTACACGTTTTAGTGTGACCATCGTTGGTCACCTATTGAAAATTGGTGACNNGTTTTTTGTAACAATTACGGTCCAATTTTGTTACTCAGGCTCAATAAAAGTGCACAATTTTGGTGGATTTGTTACAAAAATACCCCCAAAAGTTACTTGACTCCCCTGTTTTCTTGGATTATAGTAATGATATTACAGTACTGTAATGAGAGTAAGGCCGGATGCATAAATATATTTGTCTTCATTGTTTTCACGATTGGGATACGGTTAATGACCGAAAGGTT
>PLNZ01000015.1 GCA_003142915.1 Ignavibacteriales bacterium
TGGCTTTCTGCAGGATTTTATCTTAGCGAAAGTAATTCAGATCATTAAAAACTAAGTAATCCTTGGCGGTTAATAATACATTAACTCGTACTATTTTTTTGGTGTTAGAATTAATAATAATACACCATGACTGTTAATATTTACTTTAAGGTTTTTAGAAGTAGTCCCGATGACTTTATTTTCCCATACGTCTTTAATTTTGTACCTGCCTTTCAGGAAAGTAAAATGTTCCCAGTTGATTCGTTGCATATAAGACTGATCGCCTGAATTGTGCCAGCAAATAGCCCAACATCCATTGGAGAGTTCCTTGACATAAATAAGCTTGCTTAAATGATCCATAAACAAATAGCCCTGTTTGCCAAGGCTATCCTGATCGATAGCAACAGCATCTTTGTTAGTAAGGATTTTTAACACTTCAGGAGACATTTTACGCAGATCATTTCCAGCAATCAACGGAGCGGCAAGCATGCACCATAAGCTGAAATGCGAACGCGATTCGGTAAGAGTAAGGCCGGGATTTCCCACTTCGAGCATATCGGGATCATTCCAGTGTCCGGGCCCGGCATACTTTTCAAGGCCGTCCTGGAGCTTCAGCACGAAACGTATACCGAGATCATATTCACCCTGACAATTATAGCAGTCCGTAATATCACCGGTAGTACGCCATAAATGAGCAATATCTTTACCCCACTCCCATGGTTTATTATTTCCCCATTCGCAGAGGCTATAAACGACAGGCCTCTTAGCGGCATACAAAGCATCGCCCATAGTTTTATATGTTTCATGTGCATCGGCGGTACCATGATCACACCAATCGTATTTCAGGTAGTCGACACCCCATGAAGCATAAAGACGCGCATCCTGGTATTCATGTCCTCTTCCCCCAGGAAATCCATTACAAGTCGTATTACCGGCGCAATTGTGAATCCCAAATTTCAAGCCTTTAGAATGAACGTAGTCCGCCAGGGCTTTCATTCCGTCGGGAAATTTTTTAGGGTCAGGGACTAAATTGCCGGAACTATCACGACTTAAAGCTTCCCAACCGTCATCGACTACTATATATTCATAGCCGGCATCTTTCATACCGCTGCTGACAATTATATCGGCCATTTGTTTTATCATATCCGCCTGGATATGCACGCCAAAAGTATTCCAAGTGTTCCAGCCCATAGGCGGGGTTTGCGCCAGCCCATCAAATTTTTGTGCATAGATAGAACACGACACGAATATGAAAAATGCAAAGAATAATTTTTTCATTTTACACTTTCTCCTTAAAAAAAACTTATTACCGGCTTTGGAAGTTAGCCCAANNACTTCTTTTTTATAATCTGTGCCGTCACGATCCGAATTTATGCCGTCTTTAAATACAACTGCTTTATATGTCCCTTTGCCGAGAAATGAAAAATCAAGAGTTAAATCCCTCGGCGTCCAATCCGTCATTGCACCAACGAACCATATATTTCCTTTTTTACGTGCGAGTGCAGTAAACTCTCCAACTTTTCCATCAAGCGGTACGGTTTCATCGAAAGTTGTAGGGACTTTTGTAATAAAGTCAAGACACTCCTTCTCTTTCATATAGACGGTTAGATTATCTGCAAGCATCTGAAAAGGAGCCTCAAAAATGACATACATTGCCAACTGCGCACAGCGCGTTCCCTGGCTCATCGGATTGTCGTTTATCGACCTGAAGTTGGCTTTATTGGCGTTCCTCATTGCACCAGGGGTATAATCCATCGGCCCTGCAAGCATTCGTAGGTATGGGATTGTAACTACATAACGGGGCTGATCCTCTACAGCCCATTTATAATTTTCCAATCCCTTAACTCCTTCGAAGCCAATTACATTAGGATAAGTCCTTTGAATACCGGTTGGTTTATACATCCCATGAAAATCAACAAGCAAGTGATATTCAGCGGCTTTCTCGGCTATTTTATAAATCGATTCCACAGCAACCTGATCGTCGCGATCGACAAAATCAATTTTAAATCCTTTCAAGCCCATTTTGGCATAGAATGGGAATACTGTATCCATCTGCTGAGTAACCCGATACCATGAAGCCCAGGTAACAACTTCAACGCCTTTTTTCTTAGCATATTTAATTAATTCCGGCAGATTTAAATTAGGATTCATTTGGGTAAGATCCATCTCCAAAGCGCCTTCAATAAGAACAAATTTTATTTTATTGGCGGCGGCAAAATCAATGTAATATTTATAGGTAGGCATATTAAGACCAACTCTGAAATCTACGTGCGATATATTACGTGCATTCCACCAATCCCAGGTTGATTGTCCTGTTTGGATCCAAGAAATATCTTTTATTCTTGGAGGGGATGCTAATTTTTGCACAATATCATTACCTAATAATTCTTTATCGCTTTTGCTTATAACGACTGCGCGCCACGGGAAATTACGCATACCATTAGTTTTGGCAATATAGTCTGCTCTTTTAGTCGGTACATAATTTATACCGCCGAAACCGCCCAAATGTGCTTCCAACGGGTACGGTGCATAAACTCCTTTGAGCCCTTTTTGTGTTTCATTTATATTCATATACATGCCGGGGTAGTCTTCGAGGTCGACTTCGGTGATCACAACTTTTTTATTATTGCCTACATCCACAAGAAGCGGAAGGAATGCCAATGAATCGGCTGGGAACTGGGAAAAAGTGATCTCATGGTAAAGAGCTTCAAAAGATGAATTGAAAATTTTATTTTCCCTATAGTCCCACATAAAAGGCATAAATGTTTTATAATCACCGGTAAAATTGAAGTTAGCTTCTTCATTTTTTATAATAATATCGCCAACTTTATTAGTGACAAACCTGTATGCAGCTGCATCATTATAAACTCTGAAAATTACTCCGAAATCGCCTTTAAAATTTATTGTAAGCTGATTGTACTGATCCGGGATTTTAGCTTTTACATAATTTACTGCGGATATTACTTTATTTTCTGCTTCCTTTTTGGTATCAATAACTACTGCATTATCGCCAAGTACCTGGCCGTCCTCCAGTTGAAGCGCAATAGCCGAAGGCAGAATAATCTGCTGGCCGTCATGCACAACAGACCATAGCAGTTTGGCGCCTATTTGTATTTTGACGGTAATAACACCGTCCGGTGATTTTACTTCAAAGCTATTATTTTGAGCTATGAGCATGGATGAACTTAATACAAGCATGATGATTAATCCTGCAAGTATATTGTTCATTTTGTTCAGGATTGGTTTGCTGCTTAAATTGTATTTCAGATTTTTCATATCAACCTTCCTTGTAATTAAAAGTAATAATTATTTTACCGGGTGCCCAACAGAATGTGCAAGTAAAATTCTCTGGTCTACTCTAAGTTTGAGTTTAGGAGTTAAAACATTGCGGTTAACAGAACCACGAGCTCCTGTTACCAGTCCTTCTGAAGTACAAAACAAATACGTGTT
>PLNZ01000445.1 GCA_003142915.1 Ignavibacteriales bacterium
GTGCAAGTTGTATATTCAACTTATCTGTAGATGAAATTTTAATAACCTCTCTTTTGTAATCAGTTGCATCGCGGTCAGCATTTACTCCATCTTTAAATACTACTGCTTGATAAACTCCATCGCCTAAAAATGAAAAATCAATAGTTAAATCTCGAGGAGACCAATTAGTCATTGCTCCTACAAACCAGGTATCTCCTTTTTTGCGGGCCAGTGCTAAATACTCACCGACTTTCCCATCCAATGGTACTGTCTCATCGAAAGTTGTTGGAACTTTAGTAATGAAATCAGTGCATTCCTGTTCTTTCATGTAAATTGTAGGATTATCAGAAAGCATTTGAAGAGGAGCTTCAAAAACAACATACATAGCTAGTTGAGTGCAGCGTGTACCTTTACTCATCGGGTTATCATTTATGGCTCGAAAGTTTGCCTGATTTGAATTTCTCATAGCCCCCGGAGTATAATCCATTGGTCCGGCCATCATACGGATGAATGGAATGCTTGTAACATATCGAGGTTGATCTTCGTTTGCCCATTTATAATTTTCTAATCCCTTTACTCCTTCATAACCAATAACATTTGGATAAGTTTTTTGCAATCCTGTTGGTTTGAAAGCTCCATGATAATCAACCAGCAAATGATTATCAGCTGCTTTTTTTGCAATTTCATAAAGAGAAGCTACTGCCTTTTGATCATCGCGATCAATAAAATCTATCTTAAAGCCTTTTACGCCCATTTTAGAATATAATGGAAAAACAATATTCATCTGCTGAGTTACAGCATACCATGAAGCCCAAATAATTACTCCAACTTCTTTTTCATTTCCATAATCGATAATTTCCTGAAGATTTAATTCCGGAATTACTTTCGTAAGATCTAATGAAGGAGACCAACCTCCATCTATTATTATATATTTTATTTTATTTGCAGCAGCAAAATCAATGTAGTATTTATAAGTTGGTGTATTCATTCCGGCTTTAAAATCAACATGAGAAATATTCAGATTATTCCACCAATCCCAGGCAACCTGACCGGGTTTGATCCATGAAATATCAGTCAATCTTGATGGTGAGGCTAATTTTTGCACAATATCATTATTCAATAATTCCTTATCTTGTTTACTTAGAACAACAACACGACAAGGGAAATTACGGGGACCGTTGGTTTTGGCAATATAATCTGCTCTTTTAGTAGGGATGTAGTTAATACCTCCATATCCGCCTAATTCAGCTTCCAAAGGATATGGTGCATAAACACCCATAAACCCTTTGCCTGTTTGATTAATATTCAGGTACATACCTGGATAATCTTCTAGATCGGCTTCTAGAATAACTGCTTTTATGTTTTCACCTGCATCTACTAATATTGGCAAGAACACTAGCGAATCTTTTGCAAATTGGGAAATTTTACTTTCTCGATAAAGTGCTTCAAAGGAGGAGTTGAAAATTTTACCACCTCTGTAATCCCATTGATAAGGCATAAAAGCTTTGTGATCATCAGTAAAATTGAAATTGGCTTCCTCATTTTTTACAATGATTTCTCCGTTTTTCTTTGTGAAAAATCTATATGCAACAGCATCGTTATATACTCTGAAGATAATTCCATAATCACCTTTGCAATTTATTGTAAGCTGATTACACTGGTTGGAAATACTTGTTTTTTTATAATTAATTGCTGTAATCATTTCATCAATTTTATCAGTCTTTGATCCTTTGATTATTGCATTATCACCAAATATATCTCCATTTTCTAATTGCAATGAAATTGATGAAGGTACGATAATCTGCTTACCATTGAATTGAACCGACCATTCTAGTCTGGTCCCTGCTGATACATTCAGACTAACAGCACCATCCAAAGATTTGATCTCAAAGTCATTCTTCTTTTGAGCTGTTATATCTGATGAACATAAAAACAAAGTGAACAACAAGACAGTTAGCATACTGTTCATTGCTTTTAAAATTGGCACTGAATTACTAATAATTTTTCTGTTTTTCATAATATTGTTTCCTTAAATCTTGTTCAAGAACTAATTCATTATTTATTTTGCTAATTATACTGAATTCCAAGTCCTATTTATTGATGCCATTTGATAAAAATAATTATCATTTCATCCGCTATAAAATGATAATTAATAACTGAATCACTATTTGAGTTCTTTCGATTTTGTTTTATTGATTTTCTGATCTTCAATTCCCTTGCTTTGAAGGATGCTGAAATTAGTAATATCCTTGAGAACAATTGCGTCTGAATTTTGCAGCCGTTGAACCGAAACATCTCTCATATCAATTCCATCAACATCAGCGAATAAAACTCCGGAACGATAGTCCGGTTCCAAGAAATTAAATTCAACATTATCCATTTTAATATCTTTTGCGTGACGAACAAACAAACCATAAGCCGGTGCCGTACCAAACATACCCGGTTCCGGATAATTATTTGCATTTTCCGGGACATCTTTTTCTGCTTGTTCTTTTGTTCCTCCGCCTTTATAATAAATTCGGATATTATTTAGTTGAATTTCCTCTATCGGATTTCCGGGTAATCCGGAAATGGTACATGTATATGCCGGATCGGCATTATAAACAATAATGTTACTGATTTTTATTCTTCTTAATTTGCCAATCGGCACGCCATCAGGTCCCCGCATNNTAAAAAAATCGGATCATTCACAATATCTCTCATTGTAATGTTGGAAATAGTTACATCTTCCAAAAGTCCGCCGTCAACTGTTTCAAGTGCAAGTCCTCTGCAATAATCAAACACGCAATTTGAAATTGTAATATTCTTAAATCCTCCGTTTGATTCGGTCCCGAATTTAATTCTTCCTGTCGGATGATAACCATATTCAGGATTATTAGAACGTTTGTAAGTCCCGTCGAGCAATGTTCCTTCGTCGTATCCGCTTAACTGGCAATTTGTAATAGTAACATTTTCTGTGGCGCGTGCATAACCTAATGCAAAAGTGCTTTTCA
>PLNZ01000100.1 GCA_003142915.1 Ignavibacteriales bacterium
ATAACAATACTGATAAAATCACGTTTTGAGCAGAAGAAAAAGAATGAAGAAGAGCAATTAAAGAAAATCCAGGGTTTAGTTGAATTTCAAGAGCAGCATGTTACGGCGACAAAAGAATTAAATACATCGTTCAACATGATGCAAAGAGAACTGATACTCAACCGAGTAGATTCTCAATGTGCTATTTATGCTTTAAGAAAAGCAAGTAACGGTATCCCCTTTGTACAGTACATTGAGGAAGAACGAGAAAAATTAATGGCTGAATATAATTTCAGATTCAAGGATAAAGAAGTATAAATAGTATGGCAGACGAGATTACCCTAAAAGAGTTTATTGAAAGAATCTTTGTTGAGAGAGAAAAGCAGTTACAGCTACATTTTAGAAATAGTGAGAATGCTTTAGTCTTAAGTAAACTGGAACTTGACAAGAGATTAAACGAATTAAATAATCTGCGTACTGAATATACAAAAGATCGAATGAATGATAATCATTCTTTTCTACATCAAGAAACCTATTATGATAAGATGACCTCCTTAGACAAGGATATAAAAGATTTACAATTAAGTAAAGCATCTTTAGAAGGCAAAGCATCCCAGCAGTCTGTAACTAGGGTAACAATTATAGCATTGGCCGGTTTATTTATTTCTTTGATAGGTATTTTAATAGCAATTAGTAATTTCTTTTATAAAAAATAATGGAATTAACAGATCAAGAGAAAATAAGATTTGAAGAATATTTACTTAAAAGAGAAATGATTCTCCATTCATACAACTTGTATAAAACCACTTGGTCTGTAACAAGTAAAAAATTAAGTAAGTTGAAGAAAGAATATAAAGATATTCTGGATAAAAAAAATAGATAGGAAGGTATAAAATGTCAATCATAACATTGTTAATCGTTCTCTTGGTCTTGGGACTCGTGTGGTACTTAATAGGACTTTTGCCAATAGATGCAAAGATCAAGAAAATTATACAGGTGATTTTTATAGTTATCTGCATACTGTGGCTATTAAGTCTGGTGTTCGGTAATTTCGGAATCGCTAACTATAGAATTTAATCATTAAAATTGTTTATATTAATGTATGCTTAAAAAACTATTAATAATAAATATAGGATGGATAAAGTCATGGCTGAAAATACAAATGTAGATGCCATTGTTAATGGTATCAATTTCTTGGGTGGCGCATACACTCTTGGTAAAACTTTGATCGGGCAGAAATTCAACATTCTCGATTTCAAAACTGATTTGGAAATATTCAGTGAAGCAAAAGCGGGTTTTAATTTTGTTGGAACGCTTCCACAAGTCGAATCTGAATTAGTTAATACAATCACACCGGATGAAGTTGCTGAAATTAGTGCCGCTGTTGTGGCATTGAACGTTCTAAAGGCAGGTACTAACGAAGCCGAAGCTGTCACTGATGGAATCGCTTTAGCGGTACAGATTAAGAATTACTGTCAAAAATATTTCTAATGAACAATCCCCCGCAAAAAGAACTTAAAAATCTTTTTGTCCCCCAGTTCTTCATGGACTGGGGATTTTATTAAGAATTATGGATGAGAACGTAGTAAACAAAATAGTTAATACTCTCAACGGTTGGAAAACAATAATCGGGGCAGTAGGAACGCCTATTGCCTCCGCTGTTATTATGCTTACTCCGGATAACACTGTGGCTCATTGGATAGCAATAGGATTCACAGCGTTATTTGGTTCAACCGGCATTGTGGGTGTAATCCATAAAGATATTAAAAATCAACTTCCAGGTCAGATAAACGCTGCACCTTCGGGGACGTTACCAATTAAGTGAGGATATAATGGAAAAGGAAAGTTATATGTCGCCTGCTCAAATGAAGTCTAAGGATGAAGAAAATGACTTCTTTAACAGAGTAAAGGAAGCTAAGGACCCAGATTGGGAAAGAAATCAAGGTATGGCTGCAACTCCTGAAGATCCGCCAAAGCAGAAGTCTAAAAGGCAAGTAAGGTTTTTATTAAGTAATGGAAGCCCTTTAAGCAATCAGCAAAAAGATAAACTTAAAAAAGAACTTCATACCGGCGCTGTTAAGGAAAAATGAAAAAATATTATGGATTGACTTTGCAAGAATATTCAGATGCTTTTTATGATGATTTTGACGCCTTCTTTGATCAGCTAATGACCGATGAGGGTGGATATGTTCCCGAATCTCAAGCCAGGCAGACTAAAGATACAGGAGGAACTACTTCTTATGGAATTTCTTTAAGTTTTTTACAGGGTTTGAATATTGATGTCGCGGACTTAAACCATGATGGCGTAATTGATGCCAAAGATATTGTGTGTTTAACTAAGGGGCAGGCTAAGGAATTATACTTTTTATATTTCTGGAATCCTTTATATCCACAAATCAAATCAATTCAACTTGCCAATAGATTATTCAACTTCGGGGTTAATTCAGGGAAACCTAAAGCAGTTTCCATACTACAGAAGGCTTGTAACGACACTCTGCAAGCTCCTACGTTAGTTACTGACGGTGTATTTGGAAATAATACATTAGGAGTGGCCAACGGTATTCAGAATCAGCAAAAGCTTTACGATAATTATATTATGGCAATTCAGTTGTTCTATCAGTCATTAAACAAACCTCAGTTTTTGAACGGATGGNNATATCCTTGATCATCTTGGTGACCTCTTGGAGCTTTCCACATCATAAACATTTCTAAAGCAAAACTTAGTATTGACAGTATAGTATATATAATTAAGATTCTTAAAAGCATGGTAACTCCTTTGTTATTTTACTAACTGTTTG
>PLNZ01000255.1 GCA_003142915.1 Ignavibacteriales bacterium
AAAAGTTAAAATAATTTATATGACACTTAAGTATACACAATATCCTATATCGGATTTGAGGAAATAGCATTAACGCCCAAAAAGAGAGGATTTCATTTAGTAACTGAAGAAATTGTCCGGTATATTCCTGAGATTAGAAAAATAAGAACCGGTATTGTTCATATTTTTATTAAACATACTTCCGCCTCTATTTCATTAAATGAAAATGCCGATCCTTCAGTCCGGGCAGATATGGAAACTCACTTCAACAAAATGATCCCGGAAAATATGCCGTATTATGAACATGACACTGAAGGTTCCGATGATATGCCGGCACACTTAAAGTCAATAGTAATCGGAAGCAGTGTCTCAATCCCGGTAACCAACGGCATGCTTAATATGGGTACCTGGCAAGGAATTTATCTTTGCGAACACCGCAATTACGGCGGTCCGAGAAAAATTGTTATTACTATTATAGGTGAAGAATAATTTATACTAATTAAAGTTTCACTTATATTATTTAGCGTTACTATTCTTCATATCCCCACTTCTTTTTATTTGCCTTTATTTCTTCCGGAGTCGGCATTTTTTGATTGTCGGGTCTCGTAGGGACAAAACGCAGTTTGCCTACAACACGTGCATTGATTTCAGTATCCTCTTTGAATACATCCGGCACCATTTCTTCTTCAAAAATAGCTCCCCAGGGACACTCGGGAACGCAGGCATTGCAGTCGATACACTCATCAGGGTCTATTAATAATTGATTTTTTGGAATAGAAGAATCATCACCTTGGTATTGATAAATGCAATCTACAGGACAAACCTGTGTACAGGCAATATCCATGCAGTCAAGGCATAATTTTGTTATTACATAAGCCATAATATCTCCTTAAAACAATGAAGATAATTTCCAGAACCACATAAAAAGCCATCCGCGTAGCATATAAATATATAATATTCTTACTAATTATGGTGTTAGATAAAGCAAACGAAGATTTAATATCCGGAAGATTGCAAAATATTTAAAAAATACCTTTAGGGATAGCTCACAAAGAGGGCGAGATGTATTTTTGAACATCCATTTTATAGCCTCCGTACATCGATTCCCAGGTTCCTAACAATAAATCCTTAAATTATCAATGTTCTCTCAAGGATAAACTAATTGCAGCCGGCTTACTTTCGTTATTAAGCCTGTCAAGCGCTGTTACTACATAAGTGTACTGTAATTTCCCTTTTTCTGCTGTTGTATCAACAAATATGGTTTCACTCCCGTCTTGTATTTTTAAGATATGCCAGGCATCGTCAACGTTCACTTGTTGTTCATAATCGAATCTGTAGATAACATATCTGTATGCAGTATCTCCATCGGAAGCCGGCAGGGGTTTATCCCATTTTAATATCACGGTTGAGTTTCTTTCATCTGCAGCCAAATTAGCCGGTGTCAACGGGGGAACCGAATCGATCCATTTCATAACAGGAGGTAATGAAGGATATTTATAATATAATTTTAATGAGTCTGCAAAGTGCGAATAATTTCCAGCGATAGATTTAGCGCTGAAAAAGACCGTACCATAAGTCTTAATCATTTGACGGCTTAATTTTATTTGTCTTTCAAGCTCATTAGGCAAACCTTTATATGAAGGTGATGCCATCTTTGTTGAATANNATTCCCACTAACACCAGCCTGTCCCCTGCCGATAATGCCCACCAGGGAAGCAGGCTTGCATAATCGGCGGCTTTACTGCCGATCTCCCAATAAAGCTGCGGTAAAATATAATCAACTGTTTTATCTTTCAGCCAGGTTATTGGATCGCAGTATAATACATTATAAGAATCCATTCCGCTGGTTCGTGCGTACTTGTTTTCTACAATCCCAAACGGACTAATGCCGAATTTTACGTATGGCTTTATTGCCTTTATAGAATCATAAACCTCTTCTACCATTTTGTTGATGTTATTTCTTCTCCAGTCATCAATATTTGTAAACTTACCTTTAAACTTAGCAAATGTTGAAGCATCCTGAGTAGTAATTTTAGGGGAATAAGGATAGAAATAATCATCGAAATGAATACCGTCAATATCATATCTTCGTACAACGTCGGAAACAATCTTAGCAATGTAATGAGTTACTGCCGGTATACCGGGATTAAGTATCTTGAAGGATTTAAAATTTAGTATCCATTCCGGGTGAGATTTTGATATATGATTTGCCGCGATTTCATATTCACCGTTAGTTTTTGCAGCCCTGTAAGGATTGAACCAGGCATGCAGTTCCATTCCTCTTTTATGCGCTTCGGTAATTATAAATGACAGAGGATCATAATAAGGATCAGGCGCATTCCCCTGGCCGCCTGTCAGCCAGTAAGACCAGGGTTCATATTGTGATTTATAAAATGCATCACATTCGGTTCTCACCTGAAAAAACAAAGTATTTATCCCGGCGGCTGCCAGCTCATCAAGCATGCCTGTCAATTCAGTCATTTGCTTTTTAGAAGAAGCATTTTTATCCGAAGGCCAGTCTATATCGGCAACGGTGGCAATCCATGCGCCCCGAACCTCTCTATTAGGATAAATATATTGACTAAATATTTGATTTGAAAAAATAATAAACAACAACAGAGTGATTAAGAACTTATGCATCATTTTTTATCTGTCCGAAAAAGAATATATTTTTAAAATTGAAATACAAAATATTGATAGCAAATTTACACAAATTGGTATTCTATTATGACTAACAAAAAGATATTATTTGTCTGTCTCGGAAATATTTGTCGTTCACCGGCAGCCGAAGGGATCATGAACACTATAATTAAAAAAAACGGTATGGAAGAATTCATGACTGTTGATTCGGCTGGAACTATACCTTACCATAGAGGTGAATTGCCGGATAAGCGGATGAGAAATCATGCTGAAAAACGAGGGTATAATCTAACACACAAATCAAGGCTTTTTGATCCTGAAAAAGATTTCATTTTATTCGATTATATAGTAGTGATGGACGACCAAAATTATAAAGATATTAAATCTCAGGATTTAAAAGGAAACTATTCAAATAAAATCTTCAAAATGAGTAAGTTTTGCAGTAAATATAATGTAAATGAGGTACCGGATCCGTACTACCTTCGTCCAGAGGGATTTGAGGAAGTGCTTAATATACTTGAAGACGGTTGTTCCGGTTTATATAATAAGGTGACAGATGACTTTNNGTGAATAGAGTACCTGATCCATATAATCTTGGCCCGCAAGGTTTTGAAGACGTACTCAATATTTTAGAAGATGGCTGTTCCGGTTTATTTAATAAGGTAAAAGATGAAATTAAACTCCCAAATTGAACAGAAAATTATTCAGCATACAGGGAGCGAAATCATTATAATTAAACCTGTTGCAGGCGGATGTATAAGCGATGCGTTCAAACTGGAAATGAAATCCGGTGAAAGTTATTTTTTAAAATTGAACTATATTGTAGCTGATGATATGTTCATTAAAGAAGCCCACGGGTTAAATGAATTAAGGAAGCCGGCTGTTATCAGGATACCTACAGTTATCCTATTTGAGAACTCATTTATACTTATGGAATATATTGAAACCGGAGCGAAAACAAAAAACTTTTTTAAAGACTTCGGCCGTAAGTTTGCAGAACTGCATAAATTTAAGGGACGCTCATTTGGTTTTTATGAAGATAATTTTATCGGTTCCAATACCCAAAGGAACATTCCGGGCAATGATGAAAAAGACGACTGGATAAATTTCTTTTATACAAAGCGCCTTCTCGCCCAGTATACGCTGGCAGAAAAGAACGATTATGCAACGCCGGAGTTAACAGATGGAATTCTTGCATTAGAAAAAATAATTTACAAAATCTTAGCCGGGAATGAAGAACATCCGTCGCTTCTTCACGGTGATCTTTGGAGCGGAAATTATATGGCAGATGAAAAAGGCGCCCCCGTACTTATAGATCCGGCTGTTTACTATGGTCACCGCGAAGCAGATTTGGCAATGACAAAATTATTCGGCGGATTCAAACCGGAATTTTACAGCGCATACAATGAATGCTATCCTCTTTCCGAAGGATATGAATATAGGGAAGATATCTATAAACTTTATCACGTCCTCAATCACCTCAATCTTTTCGGCAAAGGTTATTATAACCAGGCAATGAGTATAATTAAAAGCTACATAAAGTAAATTGCTTTATATGAAAATGTTGAAGGATAACATAAAAAGTCTTTAATTTGTCCTAAAATCAGGATAATTGCATCAATGTTGATCGAAAAACATATTTGTTAAGTTAACGCCAATGTGAAAGCTTTCGGGATTGACCTTTCTATAATTTATTTTAATTTTTACCTAATGTCTACCACTTCAATATCAAATACAACAGTGGAATTAGGCGGAATATTACCAACTTGCCTTGCACCATACGCCAGAGCAGGGGGCAGAATCAACTTAGCCTTTGCGCCTTTATTTAAAAGCTTTACTCCTTCTTCCCAGCCTTCTAATACCGAGTGATACCCGACTCTAAATGTAAAAGTCTCTTCTCTTTCTACCGAACTGTCAAACTTATCACCGTTTAACAGGTAACCGGAATAATTAACAGTTACAAAATCACTATCAGCAACTTTTGGACCTATTCCCTCCTGAACAATTACATAACGCAGACCATCTTTAGTAGCTTGGAGTTTGGTTGTATCAACAACCCATGCTTTCACAACCACAGGCTGTTTTGCGCTTATAAGTTTAACTTGAAGCTTTAAGCTTGGATGCTTGAACATCATATCCGTTCCCCCATGATTATTTGGCATTTTAGCCGGAAGAAAAATTGTCCTTGTGCCCCCAACTTTCATTCCTGCTATTCCCTCCTCGCTGCCTTTAATAATTGCCTGCCCGTTTGATAAAATCATCGTTAGCGGTTTATCTCTCATTTTGGTGGTACCGAAAATATAACGCATCTTAGTAGAATCTTTTGACCAGTCTTTAAATATATCTGTCGAATCTTTAATTATCCATCCGGTAAACTGAATACTAACTAAATCGCCCAATTTAGACTGAACACCGGTACCAACAGTATCATCAGTGTATTTAATTCCTGATTTTAAAGTAACTATCTCCGGTTTCCTGGAGCATCCTGCAATAATAAGAAGAAGAATTAATACAAATATTTTTTTCATAAATTATCCTTTAACTTTGAGCCGCAAATATTTTTAACTATAAATGTTTAAATATTGTAGTGTTAATTTACTATTTTTATTTCTAATAATTATTTATTCCCCGGTTAATGAAATATATAACAGCAGCATTACTTTATAAAATAATTCTTTTTATTTCAATTGTTACAATTGTCCCCGGCGTGATTTTTATAAATAATAATTTTGGAATAAATTATTATCAGAAAGACACGGTAATAATCGATTCCGATATAACTCTTAGTCAGGCACTTGCAAATAATTCTATACCAGATGCTTTAAAGAATAAATTGGATATTGTCGGGGTTTATTATTATGCATTTGATAATAAACTGCATAAAGGACAAATTGTTATTAGGAAAGAACTGTCAAAAGATATAAAAGAAATTTTCATGAAAATTAAGGATTCACACTTCCCTATTAACAAAGTAGTACCTATTATAAAATATAACTGGTCGGATATTGCATCAATGGAAGACAACAACTCGTCTGCATTCAATTACAGGAATGTAAAAAGTACAAAACTCATATCTTCACATGCAAAAGGAATAGCGATAGACATTAACCCGCTGCTTAACCCGCAGATAAAGCACGGCAGGGTTACTCCTCCGGCTATTGTTTATGATCCATCCAAACCGGGAACGCTCACGGCACACTCTATTGTGGTTAGAGCTTTTATTAAAAGAGGCTGGCAATGGGGCGGACTATGGCAGACGACTAAAGACTACCAGCATTTTGAGAAAAAGATTTAAAGATTAGAATATTCTGCAGCCTTCAGCAAATCGCTNNGGATCAGCATCATTGGTTAGACTTACTATAGTTCCGGCTAAAAATCCAAGAAGCAAGCCCGAAGCTAACCCCGGGAAAATGCTTGTTTGGATGGGAAATCCCTTATTGCATATATAGATATACAGCCGGTGAAAATAAGTGAAATTAAAACAAATAATCTTACGAAACTCTTTATCACTCCTGAACCCCCGCTTAATTTTTTGTTTTCGATAAGGTTTTTTATGCTTTCAGCATACTCACAAAATCCAGTTCAATTTTTTCTTCGCAATAGAAAGGTTCGCCGTGTTGTTTACCAATCTGGAATCCATAAAACTGTGATCGGGATTCGATATATTTTATAAATTCCGGACGGCTTATGAATGTTTCGGGATCAGTGCTTTTGGGGTTATGAAACTGCGAAGAATATGAATTTACCGCCTTCATTTTTGTTTCAAAGCTTTCGTTAATATCAACAATAAATGAAGGCTCAAATGTATATGTCTGCATATAATAATAAAGCTTCATTGGACGGAAGGCTACCTGGTGCACTTCTTTATCAAACGTTTTTATCTTCGCAAGCCCTGTAGAAAACATTGCCCGTTTAACCAGACGGCTTGCATCTATATGATCCGGATGGCGGTCATTAAAGTAAGGTGCAAAGATAATTTTAGGTCTGTACCGCCTGATAGACATTATTACTTTAAGTAAATTTTCTTTATTATATTTAATATAACCGTCGGGAATTTTCAGGTTTTCTCTTAGAGCAGCTTTAAGGATTATAGCTGCCTGGAATGCTTCTTTCTGCCTGGTTTCAGGAGTGCCTCTCGTACCAAGTTCTCCCTCGGTTATGTCTATCATACCGACTTTAAGATTATTAGAGCTTAATTTAGCAATTGTCCCCCCCATGGAAAGTTCTGCATCATCAGGATGCGCCGCAAAAACGAGTACATCTAAATTCATATATTCGAAAGTCCAGGTTAGATATATTAAGCCTTTAGCTTATTGTAATTTAATTAGGCGAACTTAAGTATTTTTTATATAGGATACCAACTAACCGGAACAATATTTTTAATTTTTTTGTCATATTTTAATGAAATAATTTAAATGATTAAATCATGCCCAAAGCATGGGATTTTTGACACAAAATGCTATTTTCAAGGAAGAGTTATGATTCTGAACAAAAAAGCTTTTATAAACGGTAAAATATATACTATTAATAATAACCGGCCTCTTGCTGAAGCAGTAATCGTCAGCGGAAATAAAATCATATTTGCAGGGAACAACTCCGGCGCTAAAAAGTTTATCGACGGTGAAACGGAAATAATCAACCTGCAGGGCAGGCTTATGCTCCCCGGATTTATCGACGGGCATACTCACTTCATCAACGGAGGGTTTTATCTGCTGGGACTTGATCTAAGGCAGGCTGAATCTACGGGTAAATTTAAGAAACTGCTGAAGGATTATGTTAATACACATAAAGGTAATTGGATAACCGGGGGTAGCTGGGATCATCAGGCATGGGAAATAAAAGAATTGCCTACAAAAGAAATGATCGACCCATTCACGCATGGTACTCCCGTATTTATTGAACGGCTTGATAAGCATATGGCGCTTGCAAATTCTTTAGCTTTAAAGCTTGCAGGAATAACAAAAGATACGCCTGATCCGGCAGGTGGAGCAATAGTAAAAGATCCTCTTACCGGCGAGCCGACAGGCATCTTAAAAGATAATGCGATGCCTTTGATATATTCCATTATACCGGGACAAACCATAGAGGAGACAGACAGGGCGGTTTTCGCTGCTTTGGATGAAGCTAAACGAAATGGTGTAACCGGTATTCACGATATTACCTATAAGAATGATCTGCTTGCATACCAGCGTATTGAAAAAAAGGGAAAGCTTTCATGCCGTGTATATACACGTCTGCCAATTGCCGATTATACTAATTTAGCCAACTCCGGAATTCAGTATAATTTTGGAAATAATAAAATTAAGCTCGGTTCGTTAAAAGCCTTTTCCGACGGCTCACTTGGTGCAGGTACGGCATGGTTTTTTGATAATTATTTAGGGGAAAAAATATTAGGGCTTCCTGCGGATACTGTAATAGACGGGCGGCTTGAGAAGTGGGCCGTTGAAGCTGACAAAAATAAACTGCAATTATCAATTCATGCAATCGGGGACAAAGCTAACAGCTATATACTCGACCTGTTCGAAAAAATAACTTCAATAAATCCTGTGTGGGATAGAAGATTCCGTATTGAGCATGCACAACATATTAGAAAGGCGGATCTACAGAGATTTGCAAAGCTAAAAGTAATTGCTTCCGTACAGCCTTACCATTTGATAGACGACGGCGCATGGGCAGAAAAGAAAATAGGCAAAGAAAGAATAAAAGAAGCTTACCCATATATGTCCTTAATTAACGCAGGAGTAACGTTATGCTTCGGCAGTGATTGGACTGTGGCGCCGTTAAATCCCCTGCTTGGAATTTACGCCGCTGTTACAAGAAGAACACTTGATGGTAAAAATCCGGATGGATGGATACCGGAACAAAAGATAAGTATAAGGGAAGCAATTAAGGCATTTACAATAAACAATGCATACGCATCATTTGAGGAAGATATAAAAGGCAGCATAAAACCCGGCAAACTTGCTGATTTTGTTGTACTCAATGAAGATATTCTTTCCATTGCTCCCGCTAAAATTAAAGATGTAAAAGTTGATATGACCATATTTGACGGTGAAATAATTTATCTCAGAAATTAACATGCTGTTTTAATATTGGAAGGAGACATAATAAGATCCCACTCTTCCAGTCTATTAATGTGCCATAATTTTTTTCTATAGCTTTCCTAAAAAAATGAGAAGTTATTATACTTTTTAACAAAAAATACATCATTTAGACAAGGTGTAAATTTCAGTGCTTGCGAGTAAAAGCAGTGTATCGGTTAAGAAATAACGTTTGTCGGATGCTATCTACCTTTCAGCGAAATATTGGTTAAATTGAAAATTAATTTTTGTTAGTTGTCATAGACAATTTGCTATTATATTCTTATCCGGAGGATATAACTTTTTTCTGGAATCGTTAATAAAGTGAAATAATTATGGATCAAAATTCGTTAGCAATATATTCCGTAGCAATTTTCTTAGGCTTATTTATAACCGTTATTTTATGCTCATTTATTGTTTATAAAATTAAGAATAGGAAAGCGTGATTTTTTCTTAATCTTGCACTTAAAATGCAAGTCAACCTACCGGACAGGCAGGCTTATTCTCCTTGGATATTGACAAGAACAAAATTTTGGAGAATATGATTTAACAATTTAATTCCTAACTATAGCAGGGTAAAATATATGGAACTGTCTTCAGTAATTGTTTCTGCAGTGTGCATCTTTTTTTTTGGAGCTTTTGCTGTAATCGGAGGATCTTATTTAGCTTATAAGGCAAGAAACAGGAACTAATTTTCAATTTCTATTTTACTCTCAAAATGAATGCCATCTCGTTTTGGAAGTTCCATTCCCGTTGCCTGCACTTCATCGTACATACATAATATTACCAATTATTATTTAAGTCTTTCGTTTAGACAGGACGTCTTATTTATTTAACACCCATCCTTGAAAAGATTTATCAAAACCTTTTATTTAAGCAAGCTATCCCTTCACAATAATTTTTTCAAGTTCTTCAAGAGACTTTCCCTTGGTTTCCGGCAGCATCTTCCACACAAAGAAGAAGAATGGAATCATCATTACTGCAAAGAACATGAATACACTGCCTCCTCCGAAGTTTGTCAATGCTATTGGGAATACAAGTCCTATTATTGCATTCATTATCCAGTGTGTAAATGAGCCCAATGCCTGTCCCTTTGACCTTACTTTATTCGGGAATATCTCCGCAAGGAATACCCAAATTACTGCTCCCTGTGAGAATGCAAAGAATGCTATAAATCCTACTATGAACACAACTACTCCTGCACTACCGAACAAGCTCTCATAATAGTAATGAAAGCCTGCACCTGCCAAAGATACGCACATTCCGACAGCTCCTATCAACAGAAGTGTCTTTCTGCCAAGCTTGTCTATAAAGAACATTGCTATTATAGTAAACAGCATATTCGTCATTCCCACTGCCACTGCCTGAAGCATAGCTGTCCCTGTGCTAGCGCCTGCCTTTTCAAATATCATCGGTGCATAGTACATTATTACGTTTATCCCTGATAGTTGGTTAAATATCGCAAGCAGAACTGCACACATTATTGCGAAGCTGTATTTTTTCTGGAAAAGCTTTGCCGCTCCTTTACCCGCTTCCTCCTTAAGTGAGTTTACTATATCACCAAGTTCCTTCTCTACATTCTCGGCTCCTACTGATTCAAGTATCTTCTTTGCTTCCGCTGTTTTATTTTTCTTTACAAGCCAACGTGGACTCTCAGGAACAAGAAACAACAAAAGAAAAAACAATGTTGCCGGGATTGTCATCACACCAAACATCCAACGCCAGTTTGCCTCACCCGTACTTACAAGAAGATAGTTT
>PLNZ01000069.1 GCA_003142915.1 Ignavibacteriales bacterium
AACGAGTGACGAGTGACGAAAAATAAACACTACCCCGGTTAAATATCGGGGTAGATATTTATTTTGAGAAACATTAATAATCAACAACTTGGAGTTTAATTATGTCGAATAATCAGAAAATAATAGATCTCAACGCCCTGAAATTCAACCAGGTTTCAATCGTTGTATTCTTACTATTCGGATTTATTTTCAATCTGAGAATTATCCCGGTTTTAGTTGCAGTAATTATGTTATTTGGTTCGTTTGAACCGAAACTGGCCTTATTTAAGCAATTCTTCAGGTATGTATTGAAACCTTTGAAATTAGTAAAACCAAATCCGGTTTATGAATCACCTGCACCTCATAATTTCGCACAACTATTGGGTGGAATTGTATTGATTCTATCTGATATACTATTATACCGTGGATCATTATTACCTGGTTGGACGCTTTCTTGGATAGTAATTCTTCTTGCGCTGGCAAATGTAATTTTCGGTTTTTGTGCAGGGTGTTTCATTTATTTTCAACTTGGCAAGCTGAATATTCCGGGATTTCAAGTTAAATAGAATAATTTAGGAATAATTATGAATCCGTTGATTTTAAGAGTTTTAGTTTCCGCCGCTGTTATTTTATTATATATAACCGGAGTAAAGTTATATAAATACTTTAATCGAATGCGTTTACAAAACATTATTTCCTATTCTGAGTTAAACACAGAAATTAAAAAAGGAATTCCAACTCTTCTTTATTTTTGGGCGCCGAATTGTGTTCAATGCAGTTCTCAGGAATTATATTTGGATGCAGCCCAATCAAAACTACAAAAACACGGCAAGGAATTTAACATTAAAAAGATAAATGCATATATCGAAAGTGATATTGCATCCCAATATAGAATCGTTACTGTTCCAACAATTGTTGTAGTTGATCCAGAAGGTAAGATTAAATCATGGAATCCGGGATTGATGCATCCGAAGAAAATTGTTAGTCAACTTTCTTTTTCCCGGAATTAACCGGACATATATTCAAGGATAGTCAGATCAATTGTTTTTGTTATTGCTGTCCTAAATAAATAGTACTGTTTTATTATATGAAACAAAAAGATAAACAATAAAGATCTTGTTTTACAATTAAATGGTGCCGTTGCCAAGTGGTCTAAGGCGTGGGTCTGCAAAACCTTCATCACCGGTTCGAATCCGGTCGGCACCTCAAATAAGGAATTCCCTTTTCATATAAATATATTCACAGATTCAAGTTTTTACAGAACGCTAAAAAATATCATTTGATAATTATCTATACAAAGAGAATGATATGAGAATAAGGATTTAATTTTCATTTTCAGGAACTCAATCAGGTGGAGTAGAGATGAGCGATTAAAGCCGGGGTTAATTCAAATCGGAATTGTTTTTTATATTATAGATAGTTGTTTGAAAATACTCTTAAATATTTGAAGGATAATAAAAAAAATATTTCAATAAACTTTCAGGTCTGATTTCTATACTTTTAATTACACAGGGTTATATAACTATTCTGTTAAATTTCGTGTTCACTTCTTCTTCAATCTTTTTATCTTTATAGAATGTATGTCCTTTTATCAACCATGAAATACCAAATGCTATTAAAGCAATAGATTCAAATATTAAAACCGGGTGTATTTTCCAAATAAATGTAGTCTTAAAAAAAGTAGTATATGTAATTATACAAAGCATTGCAAGGATCATTACTATACCGCAAAGACGATATATTAAATTTCTATGTCTTTTTTCTTTAGTTATATGTCCCGGACCATGTTTAGTAAAGAGGAATATCGAATTGGAAGACAGTAAAAGAAAAATAATGCACTGAAAATCAAATGGATATTTTCCGAAAGAGTATCGTTTATAAGAAATATTCCTACATTAATATCTTTCCCACAGTACATTGAAGTCGGAAACATTATTATTCCCAATGCAAATAATCCGCTCAGGTTTCCAACGATATTATCAATTTTTTCATAACCGGTATATGATATCAGGAATAGCGAAATTCCAAAGAGTAACCCGACAAAAAAATCGCGCATATTTGTATAATAATAATTACTTATTAAGTCTAGCATAACAAATTCATTTTGTATAAATCCTCCTAATACGATTATAATTGGCAGTCCTATTCCTATGACACCTATCAATCTTCGCATCGTTAAATATGAGATTATCAGGCTTTGTCTTCTATTTGTTAATATATTATCCGCAAATAGGTAATTAAATGTCATGTGGTTTATAAAAATAATAAGTTAAAATTCCGTAATGTTGAATTATGTTAAAAGATTCATAAACGCTTTTATTTCCTTGTTCATTTGAATTTTGTGTATTTTTTTGCTACTACATCTCTTATTGTTTAAAATTCCATTATGAACTACTATATCATTGTCATTTTATTTATAAAATTTATGTATTAAAATAGAGTCGCAATAAAAATTTTTTTTAATACCGGTTATTTTATAGGAAAGATGTAATTTTGCCTCATTAAGTTTGATTTTCATTGGAATTATGTAGCATTAATTTTCTTAATTCCGGATTTTGCAATAGGAAATGAAAATTGATCCTAAATCTTTATTCTAAATGCATTAGATTGTTATTGTACTTTTTTTATTGTAATGCAATGAAAAAAATTTGTAACTTATTATATTCTAATGAGTTATAATGTTAACCTTTCTTTTAAATTTTTCTAATGCAAAATCTGGATTAATTACTAAATTACACAAATAACCTTAAATCCGGCAAAATATACCTTTCGGTCTATGGTTGAGTCCGGATATTAAAAAAGCCGTCTTAAAATTAAACTTTAAGGCGGCTTATTAAATTAAACGATTAAGAATCAGGGATTAATTATGGCCCATAAATCCTTTCGGATAGCTGCGTACATTATGACCGTATTTCAATAATTCTTCCAACCTGCAAGACCAGACAAGCTTGCCGTTCCATACGGTAATATCCGGGCAGCCATCACACATATTCTGGCGGCCGTCTTCAAGAAAATCTACCGGCTGTATTATCATAATTGATTGATAATGAAGCTTGCGGAAAATATTAAACGGATTCTTTAAGAAATTCTTCGCAGTCTTTCTCAGCTTCTTATCAAAAGCGCCGAGCAGAAGCATTGATCTCCCTTTACGGGTTAATCTTGGTTCTGAGTATGCAAGGTATCTATCAAACAGCATATGATGACCTGCCTGTATTATCTCCATAGCTTTAGCGCCCATGTGGCCATATATTTTACCTTTGACACCAAGCCTTCCGCTTAATAGCCATTTAAATGAATCCGGTTTTTCCGAACCGTTTAAATAAGCGCAGCTATCAAAGTCGGGGTATTCGTTCTTTATAAGTTCCCAAACCTCTTCGGCTTTAATATCGGTTCTTTCAACCGGTTCTTCATTATAAACAAGTTCGCCCATGTCAATTTTTTGCGGGCCTAAATAAAAATCTACCAGATTGTTATTTACAGCACGGTAAAGAATAAATACCATTACCTGAACGATATCTATATTCTTTTCAGCCCATTTAACCATTTCCGGTACATATTGAATTGTATCTTCATATACGGTGGAATTAAAAGAGCATGAAATATTTCCCACTTCCGCAAGCATACGGGCATAGTTATAGCGAAGTTCATTCAGCTCAACTTCATTTTTATTTTTCCATCCCGGCCGGCCTTGTTTGCTGTCTATGTGAAAGGTAAAGCCGTAAACTCCTGCTTTTTTTAATTCGATGAGGAGTTCTTTAGTTAAAGCGAGACCGTTGGTGTTAATTATAGGTTTAAGATTTCTTTTCTTAACTTCTTTTACAATTGAAATGACATCCGGGTGGGTTAGCGGATCTCCTCCCGCAATCGATACGCCATCGGCTTTTCTTAATCTTGTGAAAACATCTAATTCTTGTTTAATAATTTCAAGCGATTTGTGGCTGTCATTTTCATTCTGCCTGTAACATCCATCGCAGCTAAGATTACATTTTGCTGTAGGCTCCAGCCATGAAATAGAATTATCGTTAAGATTCCACGGCAGCCTGTAATAATCTAAGTGATTTAATTTGATCATATTATTTCCTACATTATTATTTTTATTATCTGCTATTAACTTTTAAGAAAGAAATAGAATATAAATTAATTTCAAAATTAAAATTTAATATAAAAAAACCCGACAAAGGAATTCAGTTGTAACATAAATAACCTGGTCAGGGCACTTTTAAATTATTAATATGAAACTAAAAAAATTACTAAATAAAGGTAAAATTTTCTTTCTTCTATAGCAATAGCTTTATTTATTGACTTTTCTTTTAATATTTCTGTATTTTATAATTAAAATATAGTATACGGATTTTATGAATTAAAATTCGGAAAATAAAAGAAACTTTTTCAGATATGGCATAGAGTAGTGAAATATTGAAGTGTACAAATTATAAACGCTTTCCCGGACTTCAGCGATGCGAAACTTCCGCCTCAAATTGAATGGTTGCCAATCTAATGCATATTATTAAAAATGCATGTTTTTTTATTAAAAAATTTACTTGCCACAGATAATATCAAAGCAAATTAGAACCGAATAATTTTTTAGAAGTTTAAAAAATAAAGATTTTGAAGGGAATTGTTTTTATTTTTACTATTGTTATACTAAGACAATTCTTATTTTAGTGTAGTATATTTTTTTTGAGGCTAAATGCAATATAAATATACTTCATTATCTGAAATCGGTTTAAAGAGATTAGATAATGAAGATTTTTTTGGGGTTTTTAAACTTGAAGATGGAATGCTTGCTATTGTCTGCGATGGGCTCGGAGGTAATAAAGCCGGGGAAATAGCATCGCAGCTTACCGTAAATACTATCAAGGAAGTGTTTACCCGGTTACGTTATATTGATTACCTGGAAAGAATAAAGCTAGCAATTTATGAAGCGAATCATATTGTGCTTGAAAAATCCGCCGGAGAAGCAGCGCTAAACGGGATGGCAACCACTGTGGAGGTGCTTTTTTTGAATGAAGATACTGCTTATTGGGGGCACATCGGTGACTCAAGAATTTATAATCTCAGAAACAATAAGTTGAAGTTGATGACCAAGGATCATTCCCTTATTCAAAAGCTTGTTGACGAAGGCTATTTAACTTTAAGGGAAGCCGAACACCATCCGAATAAAAATATAATAATGAGAGCTTTGGGCGATAATCCCTATATTGAGATAGATCTGAGCAAACAGAAATTAAATCCCAAAGATGAATATAAGTTTTTTATTTGCACAGATGGGGTAACAGCGGTTATTTCCGATTCCGTACTACAGGATTATCTTAAGCTAAAAGATATAAACGTTATTTCCAATAAATTATCTCAGGCTATTATAGAACGGGGAGCGCCTGATAACTATACTTTTGTTTTAATTACGAAAACTGATTAAATGGTCGGAAACATAATAGACAATTATAAAGTGATTGCAATCCTTGGTGAGGGTGGAATGGGAATTGTCTATAAGGCTTTTGATTTAAAACTTGAAAGATTTGTTGCTCTAAAAATTCTAAGTCCCCAGGCATTAACTAATCCTAATTTTATAGCCCGTTTTAAAAGAGAAGCAAAGAACCAGGCAAAGTTAAACCATACTAATATTGTTCCCGTTTACGGTTTTACTGAGGACAATCATACTTTCGGAATTGTTATGGAGTATGTAGAAGGGGAAACTCTTGAGCATTTAATCAGGCGTAAGGGACATCTTGAACTAATTGAAGCACTCTCAATATTAAAGCAGATTCTTATTGGAATTGGATATGCTCATTCTAAAGGATTTGTTCACAGGGATATTAAACCGTCCAACATAATTATAAACAATGAAGGCGTTGTAAAAATAATGGATTTTGGGATTTCAAAATCCGTTAATGATTCAAAAGCAATTACGAAAACTGGCGTTAAAATCGGTACTATCCTTTACATGAGCCCTGAACAAGTTCATGCTCAGGAACCCACAAGTCAGAGTGACATATATTCAATCGGTATTTCTTTTTATGAAATGCTGATTGGTAAATCGCCGTTTGATTACGAAAGCGAATATCAAATCATGGAGGCGCACTTAAAAAAGAATCCTATTAAACTTTCTTCACAGTTTGCAGATATTCCTTCGGAAGTAGACGTTATAATGGGGAAGGCCCTTCATAAATCTTTAGATAGAAGATACAAAAGCTGTGAATTGTTTTTAGCGGATATAGAACATTTGCTACATAGTATTACTTTATCTCCCTCACAAAAAAAAGTTAAGAAAAAAGAAAAGCCTGAACAGATATCTCCTGTTTTAAAAAGTGAAATTCCGGGAAACAAACACTCATTAAGATCAAAAATTCGTTTTTATTCTATGGCGTTTTTTTTCGTTTGCTTATTCGGATTGCTTTCCTATTTTATTTATTCCACTTTATCGCAGTTTTGGAAAAGCGCTGACACCGAAAAAGGATTTAGTTCTGATCAGAATACCGGAGCTGTTGCGGGTTATCATTGGAAAACCATTGCTTCTCCCGCAACAAGTAGCCTCAATTCCATCTTCTTCTTAACTGATTCAGTAGGATTTTCCTGCGGTAACCAGGGAATAATTGTTAAAACAACCGATGGCGGTAATTCCTGGATAACTATATGGGATTCTTCCGGTATTGACATGAACGATGTTAAATTTATTTCTTCTGAAAAAGGATTTATAGTAGGAGAAAAGGGCTTGATCTTAACGACAAATGATGTCGGAAAAACATGGCAAAAAATTAATTCAGATACAGCAAATTCTTTATTCAAAATTATTTTTCTGAAAAATAATTATACCGGTTTTATTGTCGGTGCACACGGTACAATTCTAAAAACAAATGACGGCGGAGCAAACTGGCTGCCTGTTGCTTCACCGTCGGGTGAATTGCTATATAGTATTTCTTTCGCTGATATTAATAACGGCGTAATTGTTGGCTGGAACGGTACAATAATTAATACTTCAGATCAGGGGAAGACTTGGGTGGAAGAAAAGAAAATAAGCGATGTATATTTAAGAGACGTTTATTTTGACGACAATGACGTGGGAATAATAGTCGGGGGATCAGGTGAAATTTTAAGAACAGATGACGGGGGAAAAGGATGGAGTAAAATAAATTCAAGTTCCTTCTCCGGTTTCCGTACTGTATATTTTTCACACGATCACACGGGGTTTATTTTGGGCAATAAAGGAGAAATATTTATCTCGACTAACTCCGGGAAAAGTTGGAATGGGAGTAATTTTGGAAATTTCTCTTCGCTAACTTCAATTACCGAGACGCCCTCTAAAAAGATTTTTATTTCGACTAACAACGGTTCTATTATGAGTAACTGATTTTAATCAAATTGATTTTACTCGTTTGAATCTTTAATTTTATTTTTACTAATCAATACTGTTTTTATAACAAACTGAAGTTGTACAAAAGACAATTAAAATAGCCCCAACATTTATATGAGGACTAACTTCAGCAATTACCAGAGGAAAAGTGGATAAGTTTGTTATCAATGGAGGAAAAAGATTATCAGGGAAAGCTGAAATAAGCGGGGCAAAAAACGCTTCGCTGGCTATAATGCCTGCCTGCATTTTAACTTCCGGAACTTCAATTCTATATAATACACCGGAATTGAATGATGTGTACACAATGATTAAATTAATGAATTTCCTCGGTGCTGAAACTTCATTTAAAAATCATGTGCTTTCGGTTAACACCGAAAAAATAGTCAGCCAGGAAGCACCTTATGAATATGTAAAAAAGATGCGTGCTTCTGTGTATGTGCTGGGACCGTTATTGTCAAAATTCGGGAGTGCTAAAGTTTCACTACCGGGCGGATGTGCTTGGGGGCCAAGACCAATCAATCTTCATATAGAAGGTTTGAAAAAAATGGGTGCGGAAATTGATTTAGCGGAAGGGTATATAATTGCTAAAACCAAAAAGCTTACCGGCGCAAAAATCAATTTTGATGTATCATCTGTGGGAGCTACGGCTAATATTTTAATGGCGGCTGTTCTTGCCAAAGGAACTACAATTATTAATAACGCTGCCATGGAACCCGAAATTGCTAATCTTGCAGCGTTCCTAATAAAAATGGGAGCTAAAATCAATGGTTTAAATTGCTCAACTCTGGAGATAGAAGGAATTGATGAATTAAGACCTGCTGAGATTGAAACCATCCCCGACAGAATAGAAGCAGGTACGCTTTTAATTGCTGCCGCTATTACAAAAGGTGAAATTACTTTAAAAAATATTTCTCCGATATTTATTCAGTCTACTTTAACTAAACTTGAAGATTCCGGCTGTAAAATAGAAATTGTAAATGGCGGCATATGTTTGAATGGAGTTAACAACAGTATTCAGCCGTCGAATGCTACTACGGCAATTTATCCCGGCTTTCCTACTGATATGCAGGCGCAATGGACTGCTTACATGGCTTTGGCAAACGGCACTTCAACTGTAACCGATACAATCTATTCCGACAGGTTTAAGCATGTTCCTGAATTAGTCAGATTGGGAGCTAACATTACAGTTACAGACAATGTCGCTGTTATTAAAGGTGTTAAAAAGTTACTCGGTGCTAAAGTAATGTCAACGGATCTTAGGGCAAGCGCCAGCCTTGTTCTGGCAGGTCTTGCTGCCCAAGGTAGAACGGAAGTTCTCAGAGTTTATCATTTGGACCGCGGTTACCAGAAAATCGAAGAAAAATTGAAAACTTTAGGCGCAGATATAGAGAGAGTTGAAGGAAAAGAATATTAATAGTGCCTTTTGTGAAAAAAATATTATCCTTTTATAACTGCATAATAATTTACTGCTTTGTTGTATTGGTGTTTAATATTTTTCTGCTTCAGGTTCCGCTTGCAAAAGTATTCGGGTATGAATTTTCTTCTCTGAATGCTGTCTTGCTGGTCTTATCGTCGGGCTTCTATTTTATTTCTTTACTAAAAGAGCTGCAAAAAAATGTTGAACAAAGAAAAGCTTTTAGAAAACATGGGCTGACTGCATTCGCTTTATTCTTAATNNAGACGGAATCTTTTTTTATATTGTTTTAACTTTCCCTTCAATTCTAATAGGGTTTACTCTTGCTCTTATTTGTGTATATGTTTTTAAAAAATTCCATAAAATATTTTTTATAATTAGTTTTTTCATAATCTTATTTATTCCTGCTGCGGAGTTTTATTTAAATCCCCAGATTTATTTCTACAATCCAATCTTTGGATATTTCCCGGGAACTATTTATGATGAAGGATTAAGAGTAAGCTTTAATCTTGTTGTATACAGGACTTTAAATCTAATTTATTTCGGTCTTATAGCATTAGTGCTATATCGATGTGTTATAGGTATAATCAATTTATCAAAGTTACTGATACTTGCTTTTGTCGTTTTAATTGCAGCATTGTTTATTTATATATCTCCTTTTTGCGGTTATTCAACTACATTTGAACGGTTAAATTCGGAGTTATACGGAACTGCAGTAACAAAGCATTTTGTTATTCATTATCCGCCTCAATTGGATAAGGATTTTGTAAAAGCAATAATATTTTACCATGAATATTATTATACTGAACTTAAAGAATTTTTCGGCTATGACTACCCGCACAAAATTAATTCTTATTTATTTTTAAATAATGAACAGAAAAAAGAATTATTTGGCTCTGAAAATGCCGATGTTGCTAAGCCGTGGATGAGCAGTTCCTTTATTACTTATACCGATTATATAGCAACATTAAAACATGAACTCGCACACTGTTTCTCTTCCGTTATAGGAGTCGGTCCATTCAAGATTTCGGCTGGAATAAATCCATATTTAATTGAAGGATTAGCTGTGGCTGCCGATCCTGTCAACGAAGACAATAATGTGGATTATCTTGCATCCCTGGCATATAATAATAAGTACAAAGCCAATTTAAACGATTTATTTGACAGTTTCAGCTTTTTTACGCAGGCATCTTCTTTATCATATATTTATGCGGGATCATTTTCAAAATATCTTATTGAAAAATTTGGAATAGATAAATTTAAAAAGCTATATCATGAAGGAGACTTTACTAGCGCTTATGGCCTGTCTTTAAATACTGTAGTCAAAGAATACTATTCAGCTTTAACAGACACAACTCTTATTAACAGGGTAGATGAAGCGAATTATTATTTCGGAATAAAATCTATCTTTTATAAAGTGTGCCCGCGTTATGCGCAGGTTAGGATTGCCGAAGGCTGGAATTATTTTAATCAAAAAGATTATTGGAGATCTAAAAAAATATTTAATGAGATACTTAAAATTACAAATGATTATTCCGCCATTATTGGATATTCCGAATGTCTTCAAAAAATTGATTCAACAAATAGTGCAGTTAAATTTTTATGTTGCCAATTGAAGCAATTTAAAAATTCGGCATACTATTATAGTTTGGAAATGAAATTGGGCGATATGCTGTCTTTAAATCGTAATTTTGCGGAAGCCGATTCATTGTATCAAATTTTAATATCACAAAATCCCAACCAGGTTTATTATTACCTGGCAAATATGCGCCGTAATTTGTTAGTTAAGGACAGCTTAATTGTTTGCTATTTACATGGAAATGATTTTGATAAATACAATATTCTAAAAGAATACATCTCCAGACAATATGATTATTCAGCTTTTCCCGTTTTAATTGATTTGGCAAACCGGTTTGAAGGAGATTATACTTTGTTTATGACAATATTCGGCAAAAACTTTGATGTAGAGGATTTTTCCGGAAGCTTTGCCATGTATAAGTTATCAAACTATATGTTGGTGCATTTGGACTTTGAAAGAGCAAGAAAAATTGCTGCACTAGCAATGCGTGTGGAAACAGATAAAAATTTTAATACGATACTAAAATCAAATTATGAAAAAATTAACTGGTTTTATCTAAATTCTAAAAGCGTATTGAATAATATAAGCATTGAATATAATAATTGAATTTAATGAACGAAATAGATTTTAAAAATAAATTAAAAGGGCTTCTATTTATACCGGCGGCTATGCAAATAGCCAAAGAAATTAATGTTGAAGTATATATTGTCGGCGGATTTGTCCGGGATATGGTGCTTGGACGAAAAAAAAATGAAATTGATTTTTTAGTAATCGGCAATGGACTTGAATTTGCATCAAAGTATTCTATTGCTTTAGGCATAAGCAAGATCGACATCTTCAAAAATTTTGGTACGGCGCATTTCAGGTATAATGACTTTAACCTTGAAATTGTGGGCGCCCGGAAAGAATCATACTCGAGAAATAGCCGTAAACCGGACGTTACTGTCGGAAGCTTTGAAGAAGATATAGAAAGAAGAGACTTCACAATAAACACACTTGCGGTTTCATTAAATGAGGAAACTTTCGGCTGCCTGATAGATACTTATAGCGGCTTGCAGGATATTCATGACCGCATAATTCGCACTCCCATAGACCCGATGCTTACTTTTGATGATGATCCGCTTAGAATTATGCGTGCCTACAGGTTTGCATCGCAGCTTGATTTTAAGATACATGAATCAATTAATGATGCCGCAAATATTTTACGCGAGAGATTAAAAATTGTATCCCGGGAACGTGTAATAGATGAATTCCTTAAAATACTTTCTTCTCCGGCGCCTTCCGTAGGAATAAAACTCTTGTTTTATTCGGGAGTATTGGAAGTAATCTTCCCGGAAATTGCAAACCTTTCGGGAGTAGATCAAAGACAGGATTATCATCATAAGGATGTCTTTCTTCATACCTGTCAGGTGGTAGATAATATTGCAGGTATTTCTAATAATGTATGGCTCCGTTTTGCTGCACTTGTACATGATATTGCCAAACCGCAGACTAAAAAGTTTATTGAGGGAACCGGGTGGACTTTCCACGGGCATGAGGAGCTTGGCGCACGGATGATGAAAAATATTTTTAGGAAATTAAAACTGCCTCTTACAAAATTGGAATATGTTGAAAAGCTTATTAGACTGCATCTTCGTCCGATTGCCTTAGCAAAGGAAGAAGTTACCGATTCGGCAATAAGAAGATTAATTGTTTCTGCCGGTGAAGACCTGGAAGATTTAATTACATTATGCCGGGCAGATATAACAAGCAAGAACATGGAAAAGGTTTCTAAATATCTTGACAATTATGAACGGGTAATGAAAAAAGTTTGGGAAGTTGAAGAAAAAGATAAACTAAGAGTCTTCCAATCTCCGGTAAGAGGTGAAGAGATAATGAAATTATGCAATTTGAAACCCTCAAAGAAAGTCGGCGAAATTAAATCTGCAATAGAAGATGCAATTCTCGACGGCAAAATTGGAAATAACTACGAAGAAGCATATCAATATCTGATAAGCATAAAAGATTCATTTTTAGATTGAATTTTTAAA